>CBDTYO010000565.1:0-2236 GCA_965364615.1 uncultured Bacteroidia bacterium | reverse complement strand
GGCATCCGGGTGCCCATGATTGCCAGCTGGAAAGGGCATATTGCACCCGGCAGCCAGTCAGATCATATCTCTGCTTTCTATGATTTTATGCCAACTTTTTGTGAGTTGACGGGTGCCGATATTCCGGCAGATCGCGATGGCATTAGTTTCTTGCCTGCTCTTATCGGCGATGGAACGCAGAACACCCATGATTACCTGTACTGGGAATATTTCAAATACCATTTCGGATGGCAGCCCGGGGACGGTGGTCCGCGAAACCACTTCGATTCCCAGGCCATCAGAATGGGGAAATGGAAAGCCATCAGAACCAATGTCCACCAGGATCCGGACGGGCCTCTTCAGCTGTATGACCTGGAAAATGATCCCAATGAGCAACAGGACCTGGCTGGGGAATATCCTGATATTGCCGAGAAACTGGACCGGCAAATGTCCGAAGTTCGCAGGGATTCCGAATTTTTTCCATCCAAATAGCATCCGATGAAATATCTACCTTTTCTCATTGGGCTGCTGATTCTCTCCTGCCAGAATCCGGGAGATGAGGGGAAACCCAATATTTTACTGATCTTAGCAGATGACCTGGGATATGCTGATATGAGCTTCCTTCCCTTTTCACCGGGCGATGTGCATACGCCACACCTGGATCAAATAGCCGCTCAGGGCACCTATTTTACCCATGCCTATGCCACCTCCCATCTGCAGCCCCTCAAGAACCGGACTGATTACCGGGAGATACCAGGCCAGGTGGGGCAATTACTGGTACGGGGAAGGGGGCCTCCCGGCCGAAGAACTCACCATCCCGCAAATGCTTTCCAGGGCAGGTTACCGCACCTTTAAAATAGGGAAAACCCATATGAACGGCGGACCGGTGCATCATCCTCTGGAGCATGGATTCGGGGATTTCCTGGGCTTTATTGATCATACCTGGGACTACCTGCGCCTGAGTGAACAAGACGTGGAGGCCTATGGAAAGGAAAATGCCAGAAAAGCACATCTGGGTCCCCTGATCCACAACCGACAGCAGGTATCTTTCGCGGAGGATTACACCACGGATATTTTCACCCGCAAGGCTGTCGAAATCATTGAAGGTGAATCGGAAGATCCCTTTTACATTCACCTTTCCTACAATGCCGTACACCATCCCACCTATGTCTGTCATCCGGATTATTTAGAGGCCTTTGGCATCGAACAGTTTCCCTTCTGGGATCCACAGGTGGAACCTTATGCGGAATGGCACAGGAAATGGGGACACCTGGGGGAGGTGGATCCAGACGGAAGAAAACGTTACCTGCTGCAGCTGCGGGTAATGGAAGAGGGGATCGGCCAGATTCTGGCCGCCCTGGAATCTACAGGCAAGCTAAGGAATACCCTGATCATCTTCATTTCTGATAATGGAGGGACCATCAACACCTATGCCAACAACCAACCATTGAACGGTTATAAGTATATGTTCGGGGAAGGAGGGATTCGGGTACCCCTGCTGATCACCTGGCCGGATCAATTCCCTGTGAACCAAACGGAAAATGCACTGGTGTCGGCCATGGACATATTTCCCACCCTGGCTGAAATTGCAGGTCAGCCCCTTCCCGGAAACCTCGATGGCATCAGCCTGGTCCCTTTGCTTAAGGGCCAGACCACCCGGGTGCACGAATCCCTCTTTTTCTCCAATGGCAGGGATAGCTGGGTGGTGCGTCACGGTCCCTGGAAACTGGCCCACAACATCCAGTGGGACCACAGCTCCTTCAAGATCGTGGATGGGGAATGCCTGCGGGATTCAGCCTACCATTATCCCGGCGGAACCCTTTTGTATCACCTGGAAAATGAAATCGCAGAGCAGAGCGACCTTGCTGGCAAATACCCGGAGATGGTCGATTCGCTTCAGAGGCTCTATGCCGCATGGCGCAGTCAAATGGCCGATCCCATGAAACCCTTAATTCCTTAGAAATGAGATTCCCTTTCCTGTGCTTCCTTCTGCTCCTGACCATCACGATACCAGCCTGTAAAGGAGGACGGGAGCTTCCCCCCAACATCATCATCATCCTGGCCGATGATGCCGGCTATGCCGATTTTGGTTTCATGGGCAGCGAGCTGCCCACGCCCAATATCGACAGGCTGGCCGCGAGCGGACTGGTGTTTTCAGATGCCCACATTACAGCCACGGTCTGCAGTCCCTCCAGGGCCGGACTGATTACTGGGCGTTATCAACAGCGCTTCGGCCATGAGGCCAACATTCCTCCAC
>CBDTYO010000564.1:0-2238 GCA_965364615.1 uncultured Bacteroidia bacterium | reverse complement strand
GTTCAGGCTGATCATTCACATAATCGATCACCACAAAAGAGGGTGTCGTCATTTTCCCGGTGAGCGCAAGTTCTGATGAAAAAAATTCCATCTCTGTTCTCCTCTGCATGAAACATTGAGGGATGTAAATACGCCAGTTCTTTATAAACGGGCAAATGGAAATGCCCCGGATGAAAATGATGGGGATAGCTGGCAGGGGAAAGCAGGTATTTCGAAAGCCTGATCAGGGGCAATAACCGTGGGTTTTCATCTGTATCGTCGAAGGTGATGCAGGGGATTCCCAATAAACGGGATAAAAGTGCCAGGTAGGGCGATGAAAGGCTCATGGTCAAACCGGGCCTGAATCGCAGCACATGGAAGAGCAGGCCAAACAGGATGACCAAGGCATAGGTGTATTTTCCCACCAGGGTATGTTTTCCACGGCCCCTGCTTTGATAGGGTATTCCGGCGTCATCCAGGAGCAAATGGAGGCATTCCTTGTCCCTGGCCACAACATACTGGATATAACCCTGATCCTTAAGCCGCTTCATCAGGTGCTTAAAAAAATGAAAATCAGCCGGGTGATTCAGATCGAAGAGCACCCTATTGGTTCTGTTCTGTTGATTCATCAGGGTAGTTGTGCCCAACAAACTTATTGAAACTTTTTATCTTTATGCGGATGAAAAACAATTATTCGCTTGCGATCCAGGCAGCCATTGAAGCCGGAGATGCAATCATGGAAGTCTACGGATCAGGCGATTTCGGTGTGGAGTCGAAAAAAGATGACTCGCCGCTTACCCTTGCAGACAAAAAGGCACATGCAATCATTATCAGTCTCCTGGAAGAAACCGTCATTCCTGTGTTGAGCGAGGAAGGATCAAGTATTCCTTATGAAGTGCGAAAACACTGGACCCGTTTCTGGCTGGTGGATCCCCTTGATGGAACCAAAGAATTCATACGCAGGAATGGCGAATTCACGGTGAACATTGCCTTGGTGGAAGCTGGAATATGCAGCTTCGGGGTGGTGTTTGCGCCCGTATTGAATGAATTATATTTAGGAATTCCTGAAAGGGGTGCTTTTCGTTGTACAAAGCCCAAGTATTTCGACCAGCCTTTGGATTACCTTTTGCAGTTCTCTGACAGACTGCCTGTCTCAGATCCATCTGATCATCAGTTCAGGTTGGTGGCCAGCCGGTCTCATTACAACCAGGAGACACAGGATTATGTGAACTCCCTGGATACCGGAAAGAAACAGATCAGACTGGTGAACAGAGGAAGCTCACTGAAGCTTTGCATGGTCGCCTCAGGCGAGGCCGATATCTATCCCCGTCTGGGCCCCACCATGGAATGGGATACTGCTGCTGCCCATGCAGTGGTGAAAGCCTCCGGAAAGAACGTCTACGAAATAATTTCCGGAAACGAACTGATCTACAATAAGGAGAACCTTCTGAACCCTTATTTCGTAGTAAAATAGTGGTTGCGCGATGCAACCTACACACTTAGGATCAGGTCAATCATATGCACATCCATGATCAGTGAGAAGGAAATACTTGCTGGATGTATCAAAGGCAAACAGTCTGCCCAGTGGGAATTATACAAGCGTTATTCCCGCTTGCTGCTGGCAGTTTGTAACAGGTATGCGAAGGATCTGGATGAAGCAGAGGATATTCTGCAGGATGGTTTTGTAAAGATCTTTCTGAATATCAAGAGGTTTAAGGGGGATGGCCCCCTGTTGGCCTGGATGCGCCGCATCATGGTCAATACCGCCATCACCCATTACCATAAAACGGCGAAACACCGCTACCACGATGATGTCTCTGAAGTGAGCGAATCGAAATTTGAGGAAAAGGGGTGGGGAGAATCGGAGTTTACGGAGGAGGAGCTATTTAAGGTAATACAACAAATGCCCGATGGTTACCGGCAGGTGTTTAACCTGTATGCGGTGGAAGGGTACAAGCATCGCGAGATTGCAGAGATATTGAAAATTGATGAGAATACCAGCAAGTCCCAGTACAGCAGAGCAAGGCGCTGGTTACAGGAACGACTGATTAAATTAAAAAGTGAACGCACCAGGAAGGATGAGTCGCAAGCTTAATACAGAACAACTGATCCGGACCAGGCTTGAAGATGCAGAACTTTCTCCGTCTCAAGGAACCTGGGACAGCATCCTGCGAAAATATCGTTGGAGACGGTTCCTTCGTTTCGATCCGGCAAGGTTTAATATATATTATGCAGGAGCCATATTGCTTGCGGGTGCTG
>CBDTYO010000563.1:0-2251 GCA_965364615.1 uncultured Bacteroidia bacterium | reverse complement strand
GACCGTTGATGAACGTGTGCTGCATGTCGGGCTGGCTGCGCGAGAAGGTCGGCAAGGCGAGCCAGCCGGCCAGTGCCATGCCGGCCGCCCCAAGCAGGGACTGTTGCACAAAGGTTCTCCTTTTCATAGGGAGCCGCGTAATTTGCGTTTAATTTAAGACAAATCTTTCAGGAAAACGAAGCCGCCTTTCAAATTAAGTCAGCCTGGAATCCTGCAAATATTTATTACTTTTATTGCTCCACTTCCATTTTAATTAAGCTACACAGCTAAACCTATATGAAAAACTCAACCTTTGACAGGCGTGGCTTTTTAAGGACCACGGCAGCCACTGCGGCTGGCATCTCCATTATTCCCAGCCATGTGATGGGAAAAACCCTGGGCCATGTGGCTCCCAGCGACAAGCTGAACATTGCCGGCGTGGGTGTCGGTGGAAAAGGCAGGCCCAATCTGCGGGGCATGTCCACCGAGAACATTGTGGCCCTGTGTGACGTGGACTGGAAATATGCGCAGGCCTGTTTTGAGGACTTCCCCAAAGCCAAAAGATATTGGGACTGGCGCCTGATGTTGGAGGAAATGGGCGATGACATCGATGCAGTGATGGTGGCCACAGCCGACCATACCCATGCAGCCATTGCTGCCACAGCCATTACCTTGGGCAAGCATGTGTATTGTCAGAAGCCCCTGACCCATTCGGTCTATGAATCCAGGTTGCTGACCAGGCTGGCCAGGGAGTATCAGGTGGCCACCCAGATGGGCAACCAGGGCAACTCCTCTCCTGAGGCCCGCACGGTGGAAGAATGGATCTGGGCAGGTGAGATCGGGGAGGTAAGGGAGGTACATGCATGGACCAACCGGCCCATATGGCCCCAGGGCCTTGAGCGCCCCAGGGAAGTAATGCCCGTTCCCGATACCATGAACTGGGATCTCTTTATCGGACCGGCCCCCATGCGCCCCTTCCATTCCATCTATACCCCCTGGAACTGGAGGGGTTGGTGGGACTTTGGAACCGGTGCCCTGGGCGACATGGCCTGCCACATTCTGAACCCGGTATTCAATGCCCTGAAGCTGGAATATCCCACCCGGGTGCAGGGTTCTTCCACCCTGGTCAATACGGAATCGGCTCCCCAGGCGGAAGTGGTGGAATATACCTTTCCCCGAAGGGGGGATTTGCCCGAAGTCAAGGTATTCTGGTACGATGGCGGCATGATGCCTTCCAGGCCACAGGAACTGGCCGACGGAGAGCCCATGATGGAAGATCAGATGGGAGGCTGCCTGTTCGTGGGATCCAGGGACAAACTGATCTGCAACCTGGGCGGGATCAATCCCAGGCTACTCTCCGGACGTAAGCCCAGTGTGCCGGAAACCCTTCGCAGGGTGGCAAATTATCCGGTGGGCGGCATCCAGGACGGTCCCCACGAGCAAGACTGGATCCGGGCCTGCAAGGAATCTCCCGGGAACCGGGTGCAGCCCTTCTCCAACTTCGACAATGCCGGACCCTTCAATGAGATGATCGTCATGGGGGTGCTGGCAGTGCGTTTGCAAAGCCTCAACAGGGAACTGCAATGGGACGGTCCCAACATGCGCTTCACCAACATCAGCTCCAGCGATACATTGCGTGTGGTCCAATCAGACCATTTTTCCGTTGTTGACGGGCATCCCCATTTTGACACCCGTTACGTGACCCTCAACGCCGAGGAGACCGTCAAAGAATATATCAAACACAATTACCGGGAAGGCTGGTCCCTTCCGGAATAAACCTGCAAATACCGAATCGATGAGAACCATTAAATTGTTATGCATGGCTTTGATTGCCTTGAGTTTCTGTGCCTGCAATCAGCAAGCCAAAACCAATAAGCTTTCCGGGGCTGAAAAAAAAGAAGGTTGGACACTCCTGTTCGACGGGAAAACCACCGAAGGATGGAAGAACTGGAACGAAGACAAAATCTCCGGATGGATCGTGGAGGATGGCTGCCTGGTGGGCCAGGGCCTGGGAGGAGATATCGGAGGCGATATAGTCTCGGTGAAGGAATACGGTAACTTTCACCTGAAATGGGAATGGAAACTGGGCGACCACGGCAACAGCGGGGTCATGTACCACGTGGTGGAGGAACCCAAATACCATGCAGCCTATGAAACCGGGCCCGAATACCAGATGATCGAGGATGACGATTTCAGGGATGAAAACGGGGATCCCTACCCCCTGGAAGAATGGCAGAAAACGGCAGCTGATTATGCCATGTATTTGCCCAAC
>CBDTYO010000562.1:0-2275 GCA_965364615.1 uncultured Bacteroidia bacterium | reverse complement strand
TCATTGTAATTAATGGTTATTCCAGGCGTGCCGGGCTGGCGACCATGCGTGGCCAGTGAAAATGGCATGACTTGTGCCTTATTAAGGTCCTTTCTATGCAACACAATGCCCACTTCAAATAAATCGATTCCCACCCGGCTCTCCGGCCAGCTTATGATCTCACGCCATGCCCGGTACATGCCCCTGGACCAGTATATGTCATCCAGGACTACCACTGCCTCTTCCCCTGCCCGCTCCATGAGCAGCCTTACATAGTTCAAAGTTGGATCAAAATGGTGATTTCCGTCCACATAGGCTAAAAACCGACCTGGGATCAAGGGCAGTATTTCATCCAGTTTTTCCTGCATATCGCCACAGTGGATCGACACCGGCCCCAACTGGAGGCGGCTCACCAGTTGGGCTGCAAAGGTGGCTCGTTCGTTGTTTCCTTCTATGGTATGCAAAGGAGTACCCGGCGAACCCGTGGCCAGGTACAGGCTGCTGATGCCCAGTCCGGTCCCCAGTTCCACCATCATATCCGGATGGAACCACCTGGCGATCCGGTATAAGAGGGCCCCCTTCTTTTCTGAGACCGATGAATGAAGGACAAAGGAACTGACTGTGCGGCCATCGCCGCCCCCCGGGCCACGGTCTTTTTTCAAACGGTGGTGTTCCTGCCTCACCCCGGATGGGATGCGCTGGTTTTCCGCATTAAACACCACCTTGTGGATGAATTCGAAGAGGTAGGGTGAATGGATCCCGTGCCCCTTTCGGTGCTTCAGGTGAAACAGGTGGGCCAGATATTTGATGATTCTCCAGGGCATGGGGTGAATTCAAGCAATATGCTAATTTTACATAAATTGCTTTACGCATGCAACAATATCTTCAGCAGGACATTCAATTTCTCCCGGGGGTGGGACCCAAACGGGCCGACCTGCTCAGGGAGGAACTGAACATAAACACCTTTGAAGATCTGTTGACCTATTACCCTTACCGCTATGTGGACCGGAGCCGCTTCTACAAGATTTCCGAGATCACCTCCGACATGCCCTTTATTCAGCTCCGGGGAAAGGTCCATGGATATGCCATGGTGGGGAAAGGCAGGGGCAAGAGGCTGGTGGCCGATTTCCGCGACCCCACGGGCCGGATCGAACTGGTCTGGTTCAAAGGAGCCAAATGGATCCCTGAGAACCATCCCGCGGGAAAAGAACTGGTGGTGTTTGGCAGACCCAGTGTGTACCAGCGGAAACTGAACCTGGTGCATCCCGAGCTGGAGGACCCTGAAAAAAAACATGCGGTCAGCTCCAAGCTGCAGGCCGTCTATTCCACCACCGAAAAGCTGAAGGACCACTACCTCACGTCCAAGGCCATCAGCAAACTGATGGCCAACCTGATCAAGGGCCTGCCTTCCAAATTTGAAGAAACACTTCCTGCCTGGCTGCTGCAGAAGTTAAACCTGGTGAACCTGGACTCTGCCATGCGGCACATCCATTTTCCCAATGTGGCTGCCGAATATAAACAAGCGGAACTCCGGCTGAAATTTGAGGAGCTTTTTTACATCCAGCTTCACATTTTGCAGGGAAAGAGTGAAAGGAACAAGCGTTTCCGGGGAAATGTATTCGTAAAGGTGGGCGAAAGCTTCAATACCTTCTACAAAGACTTCCTGCCCTTCCAACTGACCGGGGCGCAGAAAAAGGTGATGAAGGAGATCCGCCGCGACATGGGTTCCGGACGGCAGATGAACCGCCTGCTACAGGGGGATGTGGGCAGCGGAAAAACCCTGGTGGCGCTGATGTCGATGCTCATCGCCATCGACAACGGATTTCAGGCCTGCATCATGGCCCCCACCGAGATCCTGGCCCAGCAGCACTTCAAGAGCATCCGCCAATTCCTTCAGGGAATGGATACCCGGGTGGAGCTCCTGACGGGTTCCATCAAAAAAGCGGACCGGGTCCCTATCCATGAGGGACTCCTTGACGGTACTGTTCACATCCTGATCGGCACCCATGCCCTGATCGAGGATGTGGTCCAGTTCCAGCGCCTGGGACTGGTGGTGATCGATGAGCAGCACCGTTTCGGCGTGGCCCAGCGGGCCAGGCTCTGGAAAAAGGCTGACGTGCTTCCCCACGTGCTGGTGATGACGGCCACACCCATCCCGCGTACCCTGGCCATGACCCTGTATGGGGACCTGGATGTATCGGTCATCGATGAGCTGCCCCCGGGCCGCAAGCCCATCATCACACGCCGGTCCTATGATTCCAAGCGCCTGGAGGTCTTTGGCTTTCTGAAAAAGCAA
>CBDTYO010000561.1:0-2278 GCA_965364615.1 uncultured Bacteroidia bacterium | reverse complement strand
AGGGCCACCTGCTGATCATAGATCCGGACCTGTTCTGTGAAATGCGATTGACCGGAAGGTGAGGCCACCCCGAGGATCTTTTGATCTTTGTATTCAAGCAGCAGCCCATCCAGGGTGCCCCGGATATGGCCATGGTGAAGCTGGTAAGAATGCTTCTTGAGCATTCCTACCGGGTCCAATGATACCACTGAGACCGATACAGAACCCACATCGATTCCAAGGATCAATCCGCTATCATGCGTTTTTCCGGGCATATCCAGGTCTGGCTTGCTTACTAAATGTAGGCAAAAAAAAATAGACAAGGGCCGCAAGGTGAGGCCCTGGGTCTTTTTGTCATTTGTGTGTACCTTTCCAACAACTCTTTCTTTTCTGAAGCGTTATAGAAAATAAAAATTCATGAAAAAGTTCATCATCCCCGCTTTCCTGTTCCTGGTTTCCTGTGCGGTGGTTCCCATGACCGGCAGGAAGCAGTTTGTGGCCATTCCCGCTTCCCAAATGATATCCCTGAGTGCTGAAAGCTATTCCAAGGTACTTGCAGAAGGCCAATTATCTTCCAACAGGGAATACGTGAATTCTGTCAGAAAAGTGGGGGAGCGTGTGACCGTTTCGGTGGAAGCCTACCTGGAACAAAACAACCTGGCCACGGTCACCGATGGATACGAGTGGCAGTACAATGTACTGGTATCCGAAGATCTCAATGCCTGGTGCATGCCCGGGGGGCAAATTGCCTTCTATGAGGGGATCCTGCCCGTATGCCAGGACGAAAACGGCATTGCAGTGGTCATGGGACATGAGATTGCCCATGCCGTGGCGCAGCACGGAAACGAACGCTTGTCCCAGCAGCTGGCCATCCAGATGGGGGGCATGGCCCTCTCAGAAGCCCTGGAAACCCAGAAGGAGCAGACCCAGTACCTGGCCTTGCTGGCCTTCGGGGTGGGGGCCAAATTAGGCGTGGAACTGCCTTATTCCAGGACCCATGAGGCGGAAGCCGATGAGCTGGGGCTGTATTTCATGGCCATGGCCGGCTTTGATCCGCGTACGGCGCCTGCTTTCTGGGAACGGATGGAAGCCAAATCCACCTCCAGGCCACCAAAATTCCTTTCCACCCATCCCCATCCCTCCGACAGGATCGCCAACCTGCAGCGCATCATGCCCAAGGCCCTGGAGTACTATCGTGCCAGTAAGCCATGATGGCTAAGCGCAATTTGCGTATATTTGGTTATGAGTTCTCTTGAAAAACCTTATTCCACTTATTGGTGGACGCCCATGGTGTTTGGGCTTATATTCATCGTCACCGGAATCTGGATTTTGCGTTCTCCGGTGGAAAGCTTTGAACAGATCACCCGCCTCATAGGGGTGATCATCCTGCTGAGCGGGGCCGCCCAGGTCTTCCTGCTGTTGTCAAGCCGAACAAAATATCCCCGCTGGGGAGTGCAGGCCTTAGGGGGACTCATCGACCTGGTGATCGGGCTGATCCTCATTCTGAATCCCGAGCTCCTGTTGAGGATCATCACCCTTTTCGTGGGTGTCTGGCTGGCGGTGAGCGGTATTTTCCTCATCATACGGGCCGTGGAGGCCAGAAAGGCAAAACTGCTACGGTGGAAGTGGGAACTGGGCCTGGGTATATTCTTCCTTCTGCTGGCTGGCCTGTTTTTCTGGCATCCCATGTTCATTGGAATCACCATAGCCATCTGGACCGCCCTGGCCTTTATCATCCTGGGGGTTTTCAGGATCACACTTACCCTTACAATGAGGCGACAGTTTCGACGGCCGTGATTTCCCGCAGGACTTCGCCTTCCAGAAATCGAATGTTCAGTTGCAGGTTCGACAGCACATTGATGGCCCCGATCATGGGGACCATGTAGAAATGATATCCCAGCCATGATTCATCCTCGACGGGTCCGATGTCAAGCAGCTTTGCAATGGTGACCTGCAGTTCAGGGGAGGCGTTTGACAGGAGAAGCTGCCTGTAGGTTTCCAGGGAATTCTGGAGGGCCTCTCCTTTTCCCGTATGTTCATCATCTGTGATCATGACCCGGTAGACCCCGTTCTGCATATCAAACAACTTGACTTTGGACATATCGATGTCCCCGTTGGCCCCCACTGCCGGCCTGTTTTCTACGGTGGTGGCCACCAGGATCTCGCCCATGAGCTGCTCCAGCAGGCGGTCCTGGCGGCCGAGGACAGCAACTTCTTCCAGCACGGGGGCGTGGACGCCGAAGGGGTGCTGCGGGCGGCCCTGCGCCGTCCGCAACCCGCAAAGGAGGCAGGCGATGGA
>CBDTYO010000560.1:0-2291 GCA_965364615.1 uncultured Bacteroidia bacterium | reverse complement strand
GGCAGAAGAGATGTGGAAGAACCGCTTTGGGACCTATACGGCTTTTCGTTATCCCGTTTCTGCCGAAGAGATGGATTTGGCCGACCTGGAAGAGACCTTGGCCAGCCTGGAAGAGACCCTGGCCGGATCCATCGACCCGGCCACCCTGGGCTTTGGCCTGGAGGCCACCCGCAGCAAAGGGTATCAGGCAGCAGGTAACGGAGTGGATTTCAGTCAGTTGTTCGGTGGATTGAGTTTCTTCCTCCTGGTGGCAGGGATCCTGCTCAGCGTGCTGCTTTTTCTGCTGAACCTGGAAAGCCGTGGCGGACAACTGAGCACGCTGGTGGTGATGGGGATCCCCCTCAGGACCATTCGGCGGATCATGCTGGTGGAGAGCATGGCCGTGGCCCTGGTGGGTTCATTGGCAGGATTGCTGCTTGCCATCCTCTACAACCGCCTGGTGTTCGTGGCCCTGAATGGGGTCTGGCGCGATGTGGTCCGCACCGAGATGATGCACCTCAACATACTGCCTTCCACCCTGGCCGCCGGATTGCTGCTCACCCTGGCCATCGCGTTCCTGGCGCTGTGGTTTCCTTTGAACCGCAGACTAAAAAGACAGTTCGGGGCACACAAGAAAGAAGGAACGGAAAGCAGCAGCCGGAACAAAAGGAACTGGCGGAAGCTTGCCGCCCTGGTGTGGATCCTCGCAGGATTCAGCTCCCTGGCCCTGGTGGCCAGCCAGCTGGTCCGCATGGAGGTGAACAATGTTCCCCTCTTTTTTGCAGCCGGAGGTCTGCTCCTGGTGGCTGCCGTGGCCTTTTTCCACTGGTACCTGTCCCGCTCAGGGCTGGAGCAGGAAAAGTCCCTGGACCTGGGGCTTCTGAGCAGGAAGAATGCCCGGAGGAACCAGGTTCGAAGCATGAGCATCGTGATCCTTTTTGCCATCGGCTCCTTCCTGGTCATTTCCACCGGGAGCAACCGGAAGGATCTCTATGCCAACGCGGAAGAATACAGCAGCGGCACCGGCGGATTTCTCTATTGGGCAGAATCGACCGCCCCGGTGCTCAAGCAGCTGAACGATCCGGAGGTCCGCTATGAATACAGCCTGGGGGAAGGCTATTCCTTTGTCCAGCTGAGAAAGGCCGATGGCGACGATGCCAGCTGCCTGAACCTGAACAAGATCATCAATCCCCAGGTGCTGGGCGTAGATCCGGCCCGGCTGGAAGGCAGGTATTCTTTTGTGACCCGCACACCCTACCTGGATGAGGCCCACCCCTGGAAGTCCCTGGAGCAGGATCTGCCCGGCGGACTGATCCCGGCCATCGCCGATGAAACCGTGATCAAATGGGAGCTGGGACTGAGCGAAGGAGATACAATGCACTATATCAATACCAACGGGGAACGCATGAGGCTCCTGCTGATCGGGGGACTGGCCCCATCGGTGTTTCAGGGGAATGTGCTCATATCCAATGATCATTTCCTGGAACAGTTCCCGGGGAGCAGCGGTACCCATGTATTCCTGGTGGAAGGGGCCCTTTCCGATACGGCCATGATCAGCTCGGAGCTCAGCCGCGGCATGCGGGACCTGGGATGGGACATGCAGCTTACCGCCACACGCCTGGCCGAATTCAATTCGGTCACCAATGCCTACCTGAGCATTTTCCTGGCCATGGGGGCCCTGGGATTGCTGGTGGGGACCTTCGGACTGGTGGTGGTGCTTTCACGAAGCATCCTGGAACGGAGGCAGGAGATTGCCCTGTTGAAGGCCGTGGGCTACCGGCGCCAGGAGATCAGGAACCTGGTGGTGCGGGAATATCTGATCCTGTTGTTCACCGGCATCGGCACGGGTTTTATCGCTGCCATTGTGGCCACCCTGCCATCCATCCTGAACGCACATACAGGAACCTCCTTTACCTCTATCCTGCTCTGGTTGCTGGTGCTGGTGGTCAATGGCTGGCTCTGGATCCAGGTGGTGACCCGTTCGGCCCTGAAGAACGAGTCCATTTATGCTGCCCTGCGCAACGATTAGGCCTGAAATCCTTACCTTGGTGAGATGAAACAGCTCCGGGTAAAAAACATCCAGGACTGGAAGGAGTGGCTGGAGGAGCACCACCACAAGGAAGAAGTGGTTTGGCTGGTTTTTCAGAAGAAGGGCGCCGGAAGCCCGAAGGCCATAAGAGACCCCGGCAAAGGCCCCGGCCAGCGATTCGGGGAAAGGGTAGGGGGCGCCCAGCTTTAACAGGGGAATGTCATCGCGGCCGCGATCTTCCAGGATCTCCTTGACCACCGCCGTGTCGGTCAGCGCGCCGTCG
>CBDTYO010000559.1:0-2295 GCA_965364615.1 uncultured Bacteroidia bacterium | reverse complement strand
CAAGTGTGTGGATCGGCCGATGGGAAATACGTGGCGGGTTTTACCAGTTCCAATTGCAGACTTTCCAGTTCACCGAAATAATAACTCTTTTTTAGCCTGTCTTCTTTGGGGCTTTTTCCTTGTTTCTCAGACTTTGAATGCTTGGGATTTTTACTCATGTCAGGAGGTGTTCTGAGTAAAAATAGGATAAAAATGAATATGTTTCAATCGTTGAAAATTATATCAGCCGTCAAAACGGTACAAAAAAACAATGCCGTTACAAGCTTTCCTTGAAACGACATCGAAAGTGGAAAAAATTCTTGCTTCAGGCTGCGGTAGCCTATTTGGCTTTGCGTGCAATTTTGGTGACCGTGGAAGCCACCAGGGCATCATAATCACTCTTGATCTCACTGGCGGCTTCTGCTGAACCCTCCTGGGCCACCAGGGCTTGCCACCAATTCTCGTTGTCGGGACTCCAGGTCCACTGATCACTTTCGGGGCTCTTGTCAAGTGTCCAGGTGACCACCAGGTCATATTTTCCGTTTTTGAACCAATGTACGACCGGTAATGATATTCCGGCAGACAAGGTGGCAGACTCAAATTTCTTGATCAGTTCCCTGGCAGAATCCTCTGCGCCAGGCTTATAGTCTATGAGGGTAACGGTGTGCCACGAGAAGCTGGAATGTTCTGGGGGAGTGGGTTCATCGGGGCGGGCAAAAAGTCCTGCGCTGATGACCAGAGCGCTGACAAGGAGTGCAAATTTCTTCATGATTTATGGTTTTCAGTGAACTATCTATTTAGACCAAAATTTAACTAAATATGTTCACGAAAACTGTTAAAATGAAGTTAAAAGAGAGGCAAAGACGGCCATGAATCAGAAAGGAAAATCGTTGGTCCCAAAAAGTCGGTCCCCTGCATCTCCCAGGCCTGGAAGTATGTAACCTTTATCGTTTAAACCTTCGTCCAAAGCAGCCAGAAAAACATCCACATCGGGATGCTCCTTGTTAATGCGGTCCACACCCTCAGGGGCGCCAACGATACATACCAGTTTCAGATCATGGGCTCCCTCCTTTTTTAGCAGGTCCAGTGTGGCGCTTGCACTTCCGCCGGTAGCCAGCATGGGATCCAGTACAAGCACTGAAGCCTTTTTCATCCGGTAAGGAAACTTGGCATAATAGCTGAGGGGCTCAAGCGTGCTGTGGTCCCTGAACATGCCCACATGTCCTATTTTTGCTGTGGGTATCAGGCTGGTAATTCCGTCCACCATGCCCAGTCCAGCCCTTAGTATGGGCACCAGGACAATGTTCCTGGCCAGCTCCATGGTCAGGCAGGACATCAGTGGCGTTTGGGTTCGGGTTTCCTTTAACTCTATGTTTCTGGTGATTTCATAGGCCATCAGACCGGCAATCTCATTGACATTTTCACGGAACTCCTTGGTCCCGGTTTCTTTATTTCTGATCTGGGTCAGCTTGTGCTGGATCAGAGGGTGGTTCACTAGATGAAGCATACCTTGCTATTCTTTAAATACCGATGGATCTGTTTCCCGACTATCTCCACGGAATGCAGCAACAAAGGCCTGGTTGAAGCCTGCACGCCGGCATTGAAGCCTGAAATTATTTGCTTCCTGAAGCGTATCGAATTGCCCTACAGTTATTCTGTAGGCCCCCTTGTAAAAGTATTCATAGGTTTCGTAGGGGTTTCCTTCGATCACCACCGAAGGAGTGGTATTGGCATTCACGCTGGATAGAATTTGCACCCTGAAGGTTAACTTCTGGGAATTAATCACTGCATCCCGATCCATTGCCAATGGTTTCTCCGTCACGGTATCAGCCGGTACAAGGGGTTCTGAAGGAGTCTCAACATGATCGTCATCCAAAAGATCCTCGGGAGGGAGGGCCAGATTCAGAAGGATCATCGGAATGTTCCAGTCCATCGAATTTTTTGCTCCCGTGTTTTCCAGCGTCTTTTCGTTTTTCCGGATCGTGAGAGCCATTCCTTCAGATGAGGATCTGCGGGTGAAAAGAGCTACCTGGCCACTGGAATGAAGGCTGAATCCAATTTCATCCAGGGAGGTATTGACCACAGGTCCCAAATTGCGTGGCGGCTCCCAATTCCTCCCATTGAACGGACACAGGTAAATGTCATAATCTCCATGGCTGGAGTGTCCGGTGCTAGAGAACCAAAGGTTGTTCAGGTGATCCAGGTAGGGGTATCGTTCATGACCGGAGGAATTTATGGATGGATCCAATGGCTCCGGTTCAGACCAGCCCGATGCAGCCCGGCGGGCAACGAAGAGATCAAGTCCTCCCCGGGTGG
>CBDTYO010000558.1:0-2311 GCA_965364615.1 uncultured Bacteroidia bacterium | reverse complement strand
GGGAGCTTCTTCATCGATGGGGGTGATGAGCAATACCAGGTCGCCCTGGGATATGATGTCGCCCACCAGCGATTTTGTCAGGTAGGCGGTTTCAGGAATGGCCTTTCGGATCAGGCCGACCAGTTCCTCCCGCCGGGCAGGATGGAGGGCGGAAAAATCCAAGGGGGTTTGACCGGTCTCCTTCAGGAGCTTTTGTTTCAGCGACTCCGACAGGGGTTCCTGGTCCGATTTATTATGTACCATCAGGTAGGGAACTTCCCATCGGTACAATTGTTCCAGTATGGCCTCCTCCTCCTGGTCGAAGGTGTTACGGGCCAGTACCAGGATTCCCAGGTCGATGGTCCGGATTACTTCACGGGTTCTGGCCACACGTTTCCTGCCCAGCTCACCGGTATCGTCCGTACCGGCCGTGTCTATCATGATCACGGGACCCAGATCGGTGATCTCGATGGATTTTTTGACCGGGTCGGTGGTGGTTCCCGCTTCTTCAGAAACAATGGCCACCTCCTGGTCTGCCAGGCAGTTGATCAGGGAGGATTTCCCGTTATTCCGGCGTCCGAAGATCCCGATATGTGGTTTGGCATCACGTCCCTTCATAAAACCTCCCGGATATCATTCACGGTAAATCCTTTCTTCAGAAGCTGATCGGCTTCCAGAAGCTTCTTTAACATGTCCGGATCGACCAGACCCAGTTCTTCATTGGCAGAGAAAATATCGTTCCCGCTTTCTTTCATTTTTTTGGCCAGTTCAGCCGCCCGGTTGTAGCCAAGCAGAGGGGAGAGGGCTGTTGTAACCGCAGGACTTCTGAACAATTTCCTGCTGGCAGTTTCCTCATGCACCTTTAATTCTTTAAGCATCTTTTCACCCAGCGTTCGGTTCATGGAAATCATCAGATTCAGGCTTTCGATCATGGCGATGCCGATCTCTGGCAAATAGGCATTCAGCTCCAGGCAGCCCTGGCCGCAAAGGATTGTAATCTTCTGGTCGTTGGCATAAATCCGGTGGGCGGAGGAAATGATATATTCCGGCACCACCGGATTGATCTTTCCGGGCATGATGGAAGATCCCACCTGAAGGGCCGGAAGCTCAATTTCCTTTTCCCCCATGAGTCCGGAGGACAGGAGCCTCAGGTCCGAAACCATTTTTTCCAGGTTGACTGCATGGGCCTTTAAGATGGCATGCACCTCCACCCACTTGTCCAGGTTACAGGTGGCATCGGCCAGGTTCTCACCCTGGGTGATTGGCAGAGAAGTAAGCTTTTTTAAGGCTGGAACCACTTCCATCAGAAAGAAACGGGGTATGGCGATGCCGGTACCTATGGCCCCTCCTCCCAAATTGACCACCTTGATCCTTTCTTCCGCCTTGGAGACCCTCCACCAATCGCGCGACAGGGCTTCGCTGTAGGTACTGAAGAGCATGCCAAAGGTGGAAGGAACAGCCTCCTGCATCTGGGTATATCCCAGTCTCAGGCTATTTCGGTAGCGGTTCTCCAGCTGTTCCATGGCTAAGCGGCTGGCATTAATGGCTTCTTCCAGTTCCTGCAGGAGCTGCATCACCGCCACTGTCAGCGCCGTGGGGATCACGTCGTTGGTGGATTGAAACAAATTAGCCCCCTCTATGGGGTCCAGGATCTCGTACTGTCCTGGTTTCTTTCCAAGCTCCCGAAGGGCCACATTGGCAATAATCTCGTTGATATTCAGATTGATGCTGGTGCCTGCCCCCCCCTGTGCACCCGGCACGATGAATTGATCAAAATGGGAGCCCCCGGAGACAGCTGTTGCGGCTGTTTCCATGGCCGCCAGAACCGTTTCATCAGGCAGCCTCAAATGCTTGATCATATCGGGATGTTCCTTTTGCAAGGCTTTCAGTAGCTTTTTGAGCGTGTGGTAGCAGGCCCCTTTGACCATCCCCGCGGCCCGGTACCACTCTTCAGGAAAGGGGATCCGCACGGGGAAATTCTCCCGGGCGCGGTAAGAGTGGATTCCGTACAGGGCCTCTTCCGGAAGGCTGACTTCACCTATCTGATCTTTTTCGGTTCTCATGGATGTAAACAGACACAAAAATAGCTGAATAATATCAATAACCTGCTTTTCAACGCCAGATTATGGGACGCGGAAGACCTTGAATATTTCGTCGGGGGAGGATTTCAAACCACGCAAATATTCCCCATTTTTTGTATCAAAACAGATCCAATCCATCAGGAAAATCCAGGTAGGAGATATTGACACCCTGAAGGGCCGCGTGAAAATTCTGGTCTGGCTGGATGACCAGGAGCAGCTCCATTTTGAGGAATAGCCAACAGATTTTTACT
>CBDTYO010000557.1:0-2330 GCA_965364615.1 uncultured Bacteroidia bacterium | reverse complement strand
TTCAGCAGTTCCGTCCAGGGTATGCCATCCCCTGAGGTTTTTTCCGTTGAACAGTTCCACCCATTCCTGGGCATGTAACGCGAATACCGCGGCCACAGAAAGGATGACAAGTACAGTTAGTCGTTTCATAATATCTGGTTTTTGTGTGTTGTCCAATGCTTGCTGCCTGGTGCTTATTGCTCCGAAGTCAGCATGGGATTGGTATAATATATCTTCTGATCGTATTCGAAATCATACAGGGTCACTTCGCGCAGGAGGTAGTAGGACTCCCAGTAATTCTCTATGGACCGGATATAATCACGCTTGGCCCCTTCCCGCTCCTGCAGGGAAATATTCAGATCGGTGATGCTGATCTCCCCATTCTGGAACTTTTTCAGGGCAATCTTATATCCCTCCTCTGCCACCTTATCTGCAGCTTCGGCAGTGGCAATCTGCGATTTGATCAGGTTAAACTGCTCCACCTGGACCACCACCCTTCGCTCAAAATCCTGCCTGTCCTGGTCCACATCATAAAGCACCAGTTCCCTTCGTGATTCGGCCAGCTTGACCTGGGATTCGGAACGTCCCCAGTCCAGGATGGGAACGCTCAGCGACAAGCGGACATTTTGCTGTTGCTCGGGATTTTCGTAGATGCCCCCGAGATCGTCGGCACTGTTGGAAATCCCATAGCTCATCCGCAGTGTGGCATTTACCCCGGCATTGCGTTTGGCCTGGGTCAGGTCACGGTCCGCCTGGATCAGCCTTCGTTCGAACTGCGGAGTTTCCTTCCTGTTTTCCAGTGACTCTTTCAGGGCCACATCTGGGTCCACTTCCCAGAGAAACATATCCAGGGGAATGATCAGCTCTATGGTTTGGTTTTGATCGAGACTGATGTATTTTTTCAGCTCATAGTCGGCATTCTTCAAATCGATCCTGGCATTGTTCAGGGCCTTCTGTGCATTGAATACGGACAACTGGATTCTTGAGAAATCATTCTCAGAGATGTTACCCATCTCCCTTTTCACCTGGGCGATCTTCAGGTTGTCCTGGCTGTTGGCCAGGTTGCTCTCCGCCAGGGCGTAATCGGTTTGGATTTTCAGGTAATTGAAAAAACGTGCGGTGGCGTTGTAGCTGATTTCTTCGATGGATTCGATGAACCGTTTCTGTGCTTCTTCATAGACCAGGGGTTCGGTCATTCTGCTCCACTTCATCCAGTTATAGGCGAAAAGTGGCTGGGCGATCCCTACACTGACCGGAAAACCTGAAAAGCCCACCGTATTGTTATTGAAGTCCTGCAAACGCACAATGCCCGATGCCGCATATACCGTAGCACCAAGCTGGGGGATGGGCTGACTGATGGCCAGCTGGGCCGAGGTCTCCAGTTGGGTGACCTGGTTGAAAATGATGCCTCCGTCGGGCTGGGTAATGGGTTTGGTCTGGTTCTCAAAATTGGGGAGGTCGCCCGAGAGCGTCAGCTGCGGACGAAACCGGGTCTGGTGGTTCTTCCAGCGCCAGTAGTAATTCACATCCTGGTTTTGGGTGTATTTCACTGAAGAGGACTGTGAAATGGCCAGGTCCACCACATTCTTCAGGCTCAGTGATACGATCTGCCTTTCCTGTCCGGGCAAAGGCCCGGATATTATCAGCAGTGCAAGCACAGTTACAAATCCCCACATCGTTCTATTCTTCATTCATCTGCCTCCAGCTCTTCCAGTTCATCCACAGAGGTAACATGGGACAGGACCACCCTGTCCCCTTCCAGCAAACCCTTTACTACTTCCACATATTCCTCCGTCCTGAGTCCGGTCTGAATACGGGTCTTCACGGCCATGCCATTGGACAGCACAAATACCTCATGGTCATCGCCGCGTCCAATGGCGGGGCCATTGGCTATTCTCAACACACTGTCACGCTCCTCAGTGACGATCTGCAGATCCACGTTCAGATTGGGCCTCAGTTTGTAATGACTGCTCTCTTTCAGGTTTACATCAAATTCAATTTTCCGGTCCCTGATCACCGGATTCACCGTACCCACCACTCCGGACAAGTGTTCATTGTCCAGGGCCACATAAACTTTATTCCCGGTCTTTAACTGCTCTGCATAGTCATCCTCCACGGTGCCCCGGATCTTAAAATTGCTCAGGTCCGACATCTCGATCAACAAACGGTCCGTATTCACCTTCTCACCCACCTTTCCATTGATGGATAAGATGATGCCGGCAGAGGGGGCCCTGATGATCATCTTGCTCAATGCATCCTCCTTCATGGCCAGCTCCTTTTCCTGCATTTCGATCTGAAGCCTCAATCCTTCTTCATCGGCTTCCAGCTGTTGCAATCGGATGGAATTCTTT
>CBDTYO010000556.1:0-2332 GCA_965364615.1 uncultured Bacteroidia bacterium | reverse complement strand
CCTGGCTATAGTCCACGAAGGTAAAGCTGCGGGTGGAAAAGCTGCTGTGGTTGTTGTCAAGGATATCCCTGGGGGACGCGACCGAAGGATCAAACATGAAAGTGGAATAATTCCTGTTGCCCACTTCTTTCAGTGACTTGTGAAATCCATAGTAGACCGTAAGCAGAGAAGCCCCTGGTATGTTTCCGGCCATGGACTCGCTGAGTATTTTTCCGTCTGCTTTGGAAAGCAGCTGTTGGGCCAGCTGTGGCAGGGCCGCATTCACCACGATGTATCCGGTTTTTTCAGAATGGCGGCCTTTGTCTTTGCCCCGGGTCACTTCCCAGCTTACCCCCGTGGGCTTTGGCCCCTCATAGTCGATGGAGGTGGCCAGGCTGTTGAGCCTGACGCTTCCGCCATGGCTGGTAATGATCTCACTCAGGGCATTGGACAATTGTTGCGATCCCCCCTGGACGAAGCTGGCACTTCCCCCGAAATAGGACCCCTGGGCATTCAGGTAATAGAGCCAGGAAAGGGTATAGGGGTCGTCGTGGAAGTATCCCAGGTTTCCCAGCAGCACCAGTTTCAGATCCTCGTTCTGAATGATCTCATCCAGGAATTCCCCCACACTCCGGTCGGGTTTGCCTCGGTGTGCCACCATGATCCTGCGCACATTCAGCAGGTGGTAAAAGAAATCATCAATGCCTTTCTCCTCACCCGGAAAGTTCGCCTTCAGCAGGATTTTGGCCTCCTCCGGATCGTGGGGAACCACCAGATCATACCGGCCATTGAGGAAGCGGTAGAATTCAGGCACTTTCAGGAATACCACCTTCCCGGTGACCCCCAGGTCGTCAAAAATTCTGTGTTTGATGTCCCTGGGATGGAGCCCATCCATTTCGTGCAGTCCCACCTCCATGGTAAAATCCTTGCGTTTAAAGGTGGTGGCACAGCCCCCTGGCCGGTCGTGCTGCTCCAGGACCAGGACCTTTCTCCCTTCCTTGGCAAGCTTGGCTCCGGCGGTCAAACCGCCCAGTCCGGCCCCGATGACGATCACATCGTATTTCATAGGCACTTATATTTCTTCCTCTCCCGGAATGGGATACCTGCGGTATTCTGCAGTCCGGTCAAAGAGGTAACGGTAGGTAATGTAGTGTTTCACTGATTGGCAGCCCACAGAAATGAAAATCTTTCTCATCTTGGGATTGAAATCCCCCACCCAGGAGAATTCGATTTCTTTGTAGTGGCTTTTTCTCTCGAATACCTTCACCAGGTTCAGGATGATGCCTGCCTCTATGCCCCGGCCCTGGTATTCCGGGATCACCCCCATCAGGACCCCCCGTGCCCGGTTCATGGCCTTTTTTTTCTTCAGGTAGAGGAATTTCAGTAGGGCCGGAAGGGTCAGCCTTCCATTGAGGTGTTTCAGGATCAGGTTTACATCGGGGTACATCAGGTAGATGGCTATGGGCTGGCCCCTGGCATAGGCGATCCAGATAAATTCCTCCTCCAGGATGGCTTTGGCTTTTTTCAGGGTTTTGCGGATGTAGCTGACTTCCAGGGGAACGAAATGCTCTTTGAAAGAGGCCCATGCCTCATTGAAGACGGTCACAAAGTCCTGTACCTGCCGGGTGGCCTGTTTCCAATCAAAATGCCGGAAATCATAGTCAGGATTTTGAACCACCCGCTGGGCGATGCGCTCAAAGCGGGGTGGCAGGGGCTTGCTTACATCCAGGTGGAATCCTTCCTGTTTGAAATAGGTTTGAAATCCATAGTTCTCAAACAGACCCCGATAGTAGGGCGGGTTGTAAGCGATTTCGTAGGAAGGGTGCGTAAATCCGTCTACCAGCAGCCCCCAGTACTTGTCCGTTTCCCCAAAATTGACGGGACCATCCATGGCTTCCATGCCCCTTGCTTTCAGCCATTCCCTGGAGGCATCAAAAAGCACATTGGCGGCTTCCTGCTCCCGGATGCATTCGAAAAATCCCATGCCCCCGGTGGGCTGATCCTGTATGTGGCAGGTATTGTGGTCAATGAACGCTGCCACCCGGCCGATGAGCTTCCGGTCCTCATCGTACAGGACCCACCGGGTGGCCTCTCCATGCTTGAAATAGACATTTTTGCCGGGGTCAAAAATCGAATCAATCTCCTTATCCAGGGGGCAGACCCAGGTAGGGTCATTCCGGTACAGGATCCGGGGTACCTCCAGGAAGGCTTTGCCCATCCGCCGGTTTTTTACTTCAACCAGGGTCATTCCGATCTGCGGTAAATGGCAGCCAGCAAATCTGCATACCTGTCGGCCACCACTTTTCTTTTCAGCTTCAGGCTGGCGGAAAGTTCTCCGGTGGCAGGCGACCAA
>CBDTYO010000555.1:0-2334 GCA_965364615.1 uncultured Bacteroidia bacterium | reverse complement strand
CATGATTTTCGGGCTCGGACATCAGGTCGAAATGGTTTTCGGACAAAAAGGTGATCCCTTTCCCGGCGGCATATTCCGTGAGCAGTTTGGTGGACCTGATCCCTTCTTCCAGGGAATGTCTCATGAAGCTGCCCCTAACCATTTTTGCACCCAGAAAGGCGCCCACATCGATCCATTCTTTGATTTCCTCCACGGCCAGTTTGCTGTTTCCGTTTTCAGGATCCGACATATCCTTCCCGGGTGTATCGGCCTGTATATTGATCAGCTTGGAATGTGCTTTGTCCAGCGCTTTTTTCAAATCCTTCAGGTAGGAGGTTTCTTTGGATTCGAAATGTTCGGACCAGAATTCAGGTTGATAAATGCCAAAGCGGTCCTGAAAATACCCGGGGATCATTTCCAGGCTGAGCAGGTTTCCCCTGGCATCCGGATTGGTGCGGGGAAAGCGCCTGCGAAAGACCACAGTGGTCAGTCCGATCCTTTGCATGGGATCAGAAGCAGAGCAGGATCTTAGCAGCGAGGGTCCGGCCAGCAGGGCTCCTGAGGCCATGCCGGATGTACGCAGAAAGCGTCTTCTTTTCATGTGAATGGTTTTATGGTATATCCAATGATACGTAATTTTCCTGGTTCACCCTCTTAGACCCGAAGGAAAACCCCGATCATATGAAAGCTATGGAAATAGCTGTCATCAAATTCACCTTCCAGGATATAACTGAGTTCTGCTTCTCTATTAAATAGTTGGATTTCAGTGCCCAAATAGAGCCGGAACCTCTGAATCTCATTCTCACCAAGCCGGAAGTACAGCTCACCGGCGATATATGGGTTCATTTCTTTGATGAACTTATAATCCAGGGTCAGTCTGTTCCTCAGATAGTCTTTGTGATTCCCTAGGTGGGTTCTTGAATGCTGATAACGTAGTCTGTATCTTAACCTGACACCCTTTTCAAATCGTTTTGATTTGGCTTTTGTTTCAATTGTGAATCTCAACCTGTCATGAAACGGGGTAAGTGAATTTTCGCTCATTCCCATGAACCCCAGGGAATAGCGGAATGTACCTGCCATGGAAAGCCCTTTGATGATTTTGTATTCCAGACCTGCCTGGGCCATGGCATAATTTGAATGTTGAACAACAAGTGTTTTCCTTAACTGGAGTTTGCTGCTGAATTCCAACTCTGGAAGTATCATCCTGTCAAAGTCGATTCCTGCACGCAGCTCCTGTGCCCATAGCCGGATACCAGGGATCAAAATGACTCCTGCCATCAGATATATCCTGATGAACTTTTTCATCGGCTTACGATTAGTTTCCCAGTGTGGACCAGGCGATCAAGAATTACCTGGATAAAATACACTCCCGGATCAAGATTGTGGACGATGGATACCCTTTCGGCTGAGGAAAAAAACTCTTGCTGAACCATTATGCCGCTTGCCGAAAAAATGTTGATGGACACGTGCTCCGCTTCCCAGGGCAGTTTCAGGTATATTACATCAATAGATGGGTTTGGAAATATGGAAACAGATTCCCCGAAATTATAACTGAGCTCATCGTACAATGTCAGGGGTCGTTGGAGAGCGAATGCCTTGAGCATTGCAACATTCGAGATCCATGATCTGTAGTCCTCAGGGCTGTGCCACCTGTAACAATGCTCAGGGACCAGCGGTTCATAGTGTTTCTGATATGCAAGAATCTGATCCAACACGGTGGCCGGATTGAAAGTTTCTTGTAAATGGAAAAGAAACCTCCTAAAAAAGTAGTCTCTGAAATCAGGATTCTGCAGTAAGCAGCTCAGTATAAAAGTAGTGTGAGGAGGAAAATGCTGGTAGCCATGGACGGCATCGATATGGTCGGACAGCTGATTGGAGAATGTCTGTCGCATGGCTCCATCCAGGTCAAAAAAGAAAAACCGCCATCGGGCTGTGTCATTTTGGATCCTCCAGATTTCGAAATTATTGTCGGGAAAGTCGGTATTGGCCAAATAGAAATGAGCGATAAAAAAATCTGCAAGGTTTTCAGTATCAAACCAGGCTTCTATTTTATTGATGAACATTGCATCTTGAGGATCACATGCTGACAGGCTGTCAATCAGCCTTTCATAGGCTATTATGCTGCCTTCTTCCACTAAGGTCCCCTCGGTATTATAAGCTATAATGTCAATTTCGATGTTGTCAAGATTATAATTGTTCTCCACGTAGTACTTGTCCTGTCTTTCCCTGAGGCTATAGATTCCCCAGTATTCACCATTGAGAAAAACAATCGATGTTTGCGTCGCACAATAATCAAGTTTCATGTCCTGAACCAAAGCATGGCACAACTCGTCTTTTAACAGTGTGCCTGACCAT
>CBDTYO010000554.1:0-2350 GCA_965364615.1 uncultured Bacteroidia bacterium | reverse complement strand
ATGGAGATCTGGTAGTTGGCTTCCTGCTGCCAGTACAATTGTCCGGGAGCCCCGGAACCGGTGCGATAGGCATTGGGAGTGGCAAATTCCGTGCGCATCTGCCTGAACGCATTCTTGGAGGGATCCATTTGCTCCTGGGCCGCCAGGGATGCCGCCAACCCGATCACCAGGAGAATTGCGATGAAATGCTTCATGAAATGTGTATTTTGCAAGGCTGCTAAGTTAACAAAGAATCCCCATATTTGTATGTGCAACAGAAAGCCATGGTGCTAAATAATAGAGGAATAAGACTTGGGATACTGGCCATCCTCCTGTGCGTCTGCGGCGCCTGGATGCCACATAAGTTTTATGTGAGCCTGACCGAGATCCATTACAATACTCATAATGAGCGATTTGAAGTATCCATGCGGCTGTTTCCCGATGACCTGGACCGTGCCCTTCTTGAACAAAGCGGGATTCACACCCAGCTGGCCACCGAACTGGAGCACGATTACGCCGACAGCCTTCTGATGGTGTATCTCCTGGGAGGGTTCTCACTCTCGGCAGATGGGCAGGAAGTCCCCTTGAGCTATATAGGCAAAGAGCCCGAATCGGATGCCATCTGGTGTTACCTTGAATCTGGGCCACTGGCTTATCCCAGGGAACTTGGCATAGGCAATGAGGTTCTCCTAGAAGTATTCCCCGACCAGGTAAATATTATTCAGGTATATGTGGATGACTGGAACAAGGGTTTGTTGCTCAACCGGAATCAAACCAGTGCAAAGCTCACCATCGGGAAATGATCAATCCAGTTCCAGTTCCAGTTTTTCCAGCTCCCCATGAATGAATTCCAGTTCCTCGGAGGATAGCTTTACTTCCCACGCTCCGGCATTTTGTTTCACCTGTTCCTCGGTGCGGGCTCCCACCAGGGCCACGGTAATCCCGGGCTGAAGCAGGGTCCAGGCTATTACCAGCTGACTCAGGGTGGCACCTTTTTCGGCAGCCAGCGGTTTGATCCTTTCCAGGAAAGCATTGGTTTTGATCAGGTTATTGATCTTGAAATGGGGGGTCTCCGGCCTGGAATCTCCCGGGGCAAAGGGGGTTTCCGGAGTAATTTTTCCTGTCAGCAAGCCCCGTTGCAGGGGACTATAGGCCAGTATGGCACAATCATTCTCCAGGCACCAGGGGATTACATCCGCTTCGATTTCCCGGCGAACCATGCTGTAAGGGACCTGGTTGGAACTGAGTTCCACCACTTCCGAAGCCCGGGACATCTGCTCCACCGAATAATTGCTCACTCCGGCGGCCCTGATCTTCCCTTGTTTCAACAGGAGGCTGAATGCCTCCATGGCTTCCTCAATGGGAGTGGTATGATCGGGCCAGTGAACCTGGTACAGATCGATGTAGTCGGTGCCCAGGCGCTTCAGGCTCTCCTCACACTCGGCAATGATGCTCTTCTTTCCCGAGTATTTATAGATATCTTTCTGTTGGCCGCTGTTGTCGTTGGTGGTAAAGAAGTACTCTCCCTGCTTTCCTTCCCAACGCATCCCGCACTTGGTCAGGATCTCGTAGCGGTCTCTTTTCCCCTTGATGGCTTCTCCCAGCACCTTCTCAGAATGCCCGAAACCATAAATGGGCGCCGTATCGATGGAGCTGATCCCGTAATCGAGGCAGGACTCGATGGCCCTGAGGGAATCTTTTTTGTCTGCTCCACCCCACATCCAGCCCCCAATGGCCCAGGCTCCCAGCGTGATGGTTGATACCGGCAATTTCGATTTTCCCAAAGCTCGTTTTTCCATATGAATCTATTTGATAAATTGTTTCACAAAAGTTTGCGGAAGGTAGTTCTCGTAGCTCAGGCATACTTCCCTGGAAAACAGGATGGCCCTTGCCAAAAGAGCCTCCCACTGGTTTCGATTCAGCGACCCGATTTGCTCCTTTCCATAGCCCTCCTTCCAAATGCCATAGAGCAAACCGGCATTGAAGGTATCTCCCGCACCAATGGTACTCAGGGGTTGGATGGGTTCCACCTCCACCTGGAATGAAAGGCTCGCGGTCCTTATATGTACCCCTTTGGCATTGGCGGTATAGATCAGCACCTCAGAATGCCTGCCCACCTGTTCCCAGGCCTCGTCGGGAGTGCGTGCCTCAAAAATGTTCAGCAGGTCTTCATCGGAAGCGCGTACCACTGTGGCATAGTCCATGTTCTCTTCTATGTCCGGAATCAAAGCCTTACGCTCCGGATTGTGCGTGCTTCTGAAATTCGGATCATATACAATGGTGGCCCCGGAAGCGTGTGCCTGATCAAGCAGGCTCTTTACCCGGGGCCGGATCCCTGGATTCAGGGCGTAAAAGGAACCGAACATGAGCA
>CBDTYO010000553.1:0-2350 GCA_965364615.1 uncultured Bacteroidia bacterium | reverse complement strand
CAGACATCTGTGGTATGATGGGCCACCCATCCCCTGCAATTGTAGGTTGTTTCGGCTGTTTTGCGCCCCGGTTCGCGCAACCTGCCTATGAAATTCAGGTAAGGACGGTGACAATCCGAAAGATTGGTGACCTCGGCGGGCCAGTAGTTCATTTGCAGGTTGATGTTGATGTGATAATCGGAATTCCAGGGCGGCTCCAGATGTTCGTTCCATATCCCCTGCAGGTTGGCCGGCAGGTTTCCCGGACGGGAACTGCTGATCAGCAGGTAGCGTCCATAATTAAAGTACAGGGCCGTCAATCCGGGATCCTTGTTGCCCTTTACCAGATCGAGCCTTTCATTGGTGGGAAGATGTGCGGTTCTGGTGGCCCCCAGGTTGATGGCCACCCTGTTAAAATAGCTTTGATACTCCTCCACATGTTCTTCCAGGGCCCGGTAGAAGTTGCATTCCAGGGACTGTCCCAGGCAGGCTTCACAGTCTGCACAAGGCTCCTTCCCATGATAATCTGTGGATGCCACGATCCTGAGTTCCATGCTCCTGGCGCCGTCCACCTCCAACCTGTCGCCCCAGGAATGGACATGCCCTCCAATAATGATCAGTTTTACACCACTGGCCAGCATCACACCATCAGCCTGATCCACATATTGTTTCATGGTGATGATCTTGTCCCCGTACATGACCACCGTTCCTTCCCCGGGCCGGTCCAGCCGGATGGAACAGTCGATCTTTCCCCCGTTGATCGCTCTTTCACGAAAAATGATCACATTCCTATTGGCAGAAGAAAAAATTTCACGCCTGTATTCACTGCCGCTCTTGGTATAATTCACCCTCACCAGCGCGCTATCTAGCCGCAGGGACCTTTTGTAGTTGCTTACCTCAGAAGAATCGTCATAGGTGATCCATAAATCGCCCAGGGTCTGATAGGCATTGGTACCCGTAGGGAGCCTTTTCTGAAGCAGCTCCTTCACGGCCAGGTCCTGAGCCTCCTTGTACTTCCCATCGAAAAGCAATTGTCTGACCTGGGGAAGCGCTTCAGTGCCATCCCTGTCTTCATAACTGCCCTGCCGGGTCCATACCGACTCTTCATTCAACTGGATCCGCTCCCGGGTGGTTCCGCCAAAAACCATGGCCCCCAACCTTCCGTTCCCTATGGGCATGGCCTGGTTCCAGTCCTGAGCCGGGGAATCATACCAAAGTTCCAATTCAGGTCCTGTAGATAAGGGAACCGGAGGAACTTTCTCCTGGCAGGCGCTAACAAGCAAGGCCAATGCTATGAATAACATCAGGGGACCACGCATATTCTCAAAAATAGGTAGGTTGCTAAAATACAATATAATCCCCGAAACAGGCAAAAATGACTGGGAATTATAAATAAAATGTATTTAGTCTAGTGTCTGGGTAAAATCTTGTATCCATCAGTGTTTTGAACTCAGCAACTCAGGTACGGCCATCAAAGTCATGGGCGAACTCTGGCTTCAGGGGCCATTTCACAGGCGTATGATCCCGGGTGGAACGGTAGATGGCGGTGAAGATCTCCACCGTCACCCTGCCATCTTCGCCTGTGATCAGGGGCTTTCTCGCCTCCAGCAGCGCCTGCAGGAAATCTTCGATGTTCCTTTCATGAAAATAATCCATCTGGTTGGGGAGTTGGTTAAAGAAATCACTGTCTTCTTTAACCCATTGCTGCAGCATGGCTTCTTCCCCGGGAACTGTCCACAAATCATTCACCGGGGGTTCCAGGATCGAAGACATCCCCGCCACAAACATGGCCCCTCCGTCGGTCTGTACCCCCACCGAGGCGCCATTCTTTCCATGCACGTGCACTTTCCCGTAAATGCCGGGTTTCTGAGAATTTGATACGATGATGTTAGCCACTGCCCCGTTTTTGAATTTCAGGATGGCATTGGCCGTATCCTCCACTTCGATATAAGGATGGTTCAGGTTGGACCAGATGCCATAGCATTCGTCAATTTCCCCCATGAACCATTGCAACATATCCAGCTGGTGGGGCGCCTGATTGACCAGCACTCCGCCTCCCTCCCCTTTCCAGGTTCCCCGCCAGGGATCGCTTTCATAATACGCTTCATCTCTCCAACCCAGCATATTGATGGTGCCAAAGACAGGCTCCCCGATCTTGCCAGCCTCGATGGCCTGTTTGACCCGCATGGCAGGAAGGTACCAGCGGCGCTGACAAACCACCCCGATTTGTTTTCTGCAGCTTCGGGATGCTTCCAGCATGGCGTCGCAATCCTCCAGGGAAGAGGCCAGGGGTTTTTCCACCAGTACATGGGCCCCGGCTTCCAGGGCAGCGATGGTGGGTTCCCGGTGGTTGGGATGTGGGGTACAGATG
>CBDTYO010000552.1:0-2370 GCA_965364615.1 uncultured Bacteroidia bacterium | reverse complement strand
GATTTCCTCGTCGGCTATCCCATTGTCACCGGCATACAGGGCTGTTATCTGCTGTGGGGTCAATGCGCGGTCATAGATCCTTGCTTCATCAATGTAACCATCCCAGTTGGACAGGTATTCCAGGGCACCCACCAGCACCGAAGGATCTGCCACTGAGCGAAGAGACACCGGTACTGTACCACGGTCAACCTCTACCCCATTCTTATAGAGTATCATCAGGCCCGAGGAAAAATCAAAGGTCACAGCCGCGAAATACCATTGGCTCAAGTTCATGGGGACCGGGTCAATCACCACATCCACCCCAAAACTATGACCGGCATTCAGACGGCCGTCTGCATTGACTTTCAGAAAATGGTCATTGTCATCATGCAATACGGAACTGAGGATATTGTTATATCCACTGACTGTATTATATATCCAGGCTGTTTTGGTGTAGGATGAATTGAGGGGGAAAATATTTCCTGCCTCCAGATAGTCATTTCCGTCAAAGTAGAAGGCACCGCTTCCATTATGACCCCCTGTGGGATCCCAGGTTGGATCGTTGGTCAGATTCCACACCTTGTTGGCATGGTTGCCACTTCCGGAGAAATCGTTCAAAGCTTCTACGGGGCCCCCGTCAAAGGGCAAATATAACAAGGCATCCGGATTCCCATCCCTGTACCATGCCGTGGCGGTTTCCACCACCGAGAAATTTTCTGAAAAGCTGGCACTTAGATCGTCTTCGGACGTGTTGCCGGGAGAGGAGGCAGTCAGGGATACACCACTGACGACCGGACCCTGAATGGTCTCGCTGGCTGTAACCAGGTCATCTCCAATCTCTGAACTGGAGAAAGGGGTTACCCTGACCCTCCAGGCCTCACCGCCGCGGGTTTCCTGGGACACAATATGATTGCCTCTTGTGGTATATAAGGACTGAATTTGCCCGGGCGTCAGGGCACGGTCATACACCGCAGCATCATCTATGACTCCGCTAAAGAAAAACGAATAGGCTTTCGATCCTATCAGCAGCTCGCCATCCAAGATGGATCTGTTGCTTTCTGGCACAATGGCCCTGTCCACTTCAACAGCATCCTTGTAGAGAATCATCTCTCCTGTTTCATAATCGAAGGTAACTGCGCAAAAATACCACTGGTTGTTCACCATGGAATCCGCGTCTGCCACATAAAAAGAACCAAAACTATGTCCGGCATTCAGTCTTCCGTCGGGATTGATTTTAAATCCATGGTTTCTGTCCGCATTGATGACCCCGCTGATAATGTTCCTGTAACCGAATTCAGAGGTAATATATACCCAGGCTGCTTTCGTGTAGGAGGAATTCCGGGGAAAAATATTGCCACCTACCAGGTAGTCATTCCCGTCAAAGGTGAAGGCTCCTGTTCCATTGTGGCCGGCCGAAGCGCTCCAGACAGGATCCTGGCCTCCTCCGGGCAGGCTTAAATCATTGTGGCTGCCCGAGAAATCCTGCAAGGCATTGGTCGCTCCCGCCTCAAAAGGTGCATATAAAGTACTGATGGGCACCCAGTTGATGTACCACGCCGTAGCGGTCTCCACCGTACCAGACACGGTGTAGTTGGCGGTCAGATCGTCGTTGGTGGAGTAATTGGGAGACGTTGCATCCAATGTCAGGCCGTGAACCGATGGGTTCTGCGCTGTAGCAAGGGTCCCCCAGAACAACAACACTCCAAGGACGGTGTAGTAAAAGATGGTCTTTTTCATTTTTCTTCAATTTGTATGATTAATCCATATGCATTTTGTCTTGTATAAGATGTCATTTCTCGGGTGAAATTCTTTCCCTCAAAGGCACGCTATGAGGGCAAGCAACAAAACGAAGATATCAATTAGATCCCCGATAACGCCATACCACCAGTTCAATTTGACCAACTAGGAAATGTCAATGATTTGTTCGGTCATTTCAGGGGTAAGAAGACGCGATGAGAATCCTCTCATTTTTCGGTAAAAAATCACTTTTTACCAAACTCAGAAGCCCATTAACCAAGATACTGGAGCATTTCGTCAATTCAGAAAAGAAAGAGTGATAAATATTCCCTTATTTCAATGGCCAATGGAAAGGTCCTGTGAATAATTATGTGCCATGGGTCTGCACAGATCAGGGGAGTTTGCTTAATTTTATTCTTTTTTTCACATGAAGAGATACCTATTCAGGATATTCATTTTTATCGCCCTGGGAACCTTGATAGGCGAGGTATCGGTCCGGGTTTTCGATCTCACCGTGGATTTTCCGGAATCCTACCAGGACAAGGATCACCTGATCAAGTTCAAACCCAATCAAACGGGCAATTCTGTTCAGCGCTACAAATGGTTCATCAATGAATACGGGAATTTTGGTCCTGCCCCCAGATCTCTGGATTC
>CBDTYO010000551.1:0-2373 GCA_965364615.1 uncultured Bacteroidia bacterium | reverse complement strand
GGTCATTGCCCTGGTCTCATATTCAAATTTTGGCGCCATCAAGGGAACCAGCTCGTTCCGGGCGAAAGAAGCTGTTGAAATATTGCACAGGGATTATCCCGAACTAAACGTGGATGGTGAGATGCAGATGAACTATGCCCTGAATACCGAGCTGAGAAAGCAGAAATTTCCCTTCACCAAACTGGGCGATAAAAAAGTAAACACCATTATTTTCCCCAACCTTAGTTCCGGAAATATTGCCTACAAGATGATGCAGGAGATAGGAGGCAGCCAGGTGACAGGCCCCATATTGCTTGGATTGGGAAAACCCATCCACATTCTGCAGATGGAGAGTGAGGTCAGAGAAATTGTGGATATGGCAGCATTCGCCGTAGTGGATGCCCAGTTTCAGGGATAAAAAAAGAAAGGGTGCCTTTTCACCGGCACCCTTTGAATCATTCTCACGAAAAGGTCAGGTTTACTGGTAATCTGCCAGTGATTCCATCAGTTTCTTTCTGGTGAAGAATATACGGCTCTTTACAGTGCCTATTTTAAGACCTAGTTCTTCGGCTATTTCCTTGTATTTATAACCTTGCGTGTGCATGAGGAAAGGAACCTTTAATTCTTCCTGCAGGTTGTCAATGTGCTTGTTGATCTCTTTGTGTTGCATGGTAGAGTCTGGCTTGATAAAGTTGGACTCCTTGGAGTTGTTCAAATAATAGAGATCTTTTGTGGTGTCCACAATGGTATTTTGCCTGACCGCTTTTCTGTAATTATTAATGAAGGTATTCTTCATAATGGTATATGCCCAGGCCTCAAAGTTGGTAAACTCTATGAATTTGTCTTTGGATGACAGAGCCTTCAGATAAGTCTCCTGTACCAGGTCTTTTGCTGCTTCCCGGTTGGCTGTCAGGCTGAGGGCGAACCTTTCAAGTCTTTGTTCCATGTTGATCAGCCGGCTGTTGAACTCCATTGTTGTCATGGTATCTGGTTTTTGTTATTTACTTGATTATTTGTTTAACAAATATACATATCAATTAAACATGTGTCAAGTGCAAGGATGTCATAAGGCTTTGAAAATTACCCTAATCCAAATAAGAAAAACAAATGTGATGCCTATAAATAGAGGAGTTCAAGGTATTTTAATATCGGCCATTCTAAATTGCAAAAAACTGAAAAAATGTTGACTTATTCCCAGAATTAATTAAACAAGATGCAGGTTTTAGCCAATGGTTGGCTGATGTGTACCTTTTATAGTGCGGAAACCCCTGTGAAAATGAAGTGGGATTCTGTGGGATTGGATCACAGAGAATTCAGAAAGTCAGTCAGGTGATCGATTTCATGAAGATGGATGTGGTTCGGGGAAAGCGCCTGAAAAGAATCGCTTGACAGCGGAGACATGAAAAGGATTTTCTTATCAGGGAAGGCCCCGCCCAGATCCTTCAGGTATTGAAGCAGGTCAAATCCGTGAATAGCAGTACTGTGTGAAACCAGAATGGCATCAATTTTTTTGGCCGCACCAATGGCCAGAACATCTGAATAGGGCACTGACTGGCCCAGGTAGATCACTTCATGTCCGGCCTCTCTCACCAGATTTTGGGCTATGAGCAGCCCGATTTCGTGCCATTCTCCCTCAGGAAGCAACATGAGAAACTTTTTCCCATCGGGATTGAAAGAATTGGGCAAAGCATCGGTGGCGGCAATGATCTTCTGGCGTATGGTGAAGGTAACGAAATGTTCCTGGGCAGGATAAATGTCACCGGACTGCCAGAGAATGCCCACTTTGGAAATAAAGGGGTAAAGTACTTCCGTGACGGTGGTTTTTAACCCCTTTTTACGAATGGATTTATCAATCAGGGCCTCCAGTTTGTATTCATCAAAATCGATCATGGCCATCACCAGGGAATCCACAATGGTATCGCTTGCAAGAGAATCCCCGGATACCCTGATGATTTCTTCCTTGAGCTCAAGATCGCTGAGTTTCGCGATGTTGGAGATCTTAATTCCATGGCGGTTGAGAACGGCCACATTCAGAATCTTTTTCAGGTCATTGTCTGTGTAATACCGTATGTTGGTGTTGGTGCGGTGCGGATCAATCAGGTTGTACCTTTTTTCCCAGATCCTGATGGTATGGGCCCTGATGCCTGAAAGATTCTCCAAATCCTTGATTGAGTAAACAGCCATGTTTGCTTATCATCTGCGTTTGCAGTTAATAAACAAAAACTCGTTGGATTTGTTGAGGATCATTTGAAAAAATATTAAACAATCAGGTTTTTTTTATCACCATCAGACCATCCCTGAGCGGCAAAAGCAGGTTTTCCACCCTTCGATCCATGTTTACTTTCTGGTTGAATTGATGAATGATGCGGGTGGTATCATCCGCCGCAGGAATGT
>CBDTYO010000550.1:0-2377 GCA_965364615.1 uncultured Bacteroidia bacterium | reverse complement strand
CGCCACTGGAGAGGCATTGGAAACATCCCCAGGAGCGGATACCATCTCAGGGAGCGGTATGCACGTTTTGACGCCGGTACCCTGCCGGGGATGGAAGACATCAGCGCTGCTGAATCTAAAGATTGCATTGCCGGTGAGATCCTGACCGGGGTGAAGAAACCCCATGAATGCAGTGCCTTTGGTACGCTCTGCACTCCTGAAAAACCCCTTGGAGCTCCCATGGTCAGCTCCGAAGGCGCCTGCGCTGCTTATTTTAAATACAGCCGGGTAAGTTAAGCTGTATATAAACTGTTGCCTATGAACCCAGGTCCCAAATTCGAGCCCGGATGTCCGATCCCGAAATCGGATTATGAGCATGTATTGCTTGCCCATGGGGGGGGTGGGAAACTGACCCGACAACTGATCGAAAAAATGTTCTACGCCGAACTGGGCAATGAATACCTAAATCAGGGACATGATGGGGCCTTCCTCCCATCCCCGGGCAAGACCCTGGCATTCACCACAGATTCCTTCGTGGTGGATCCCATCTTTTTTCCTGGTGGAAATATAGGCGATCTGGCCATCAATGGAACGGTGAACGATCTTGCCTGCTGTGGAGCCATCCCGCGCTATATATCCCTGGGCTTCATCCTGGAGGAAGGCCTGCCCATGGAGGACCTCTGGGAGATCGTGAAATCGATCCGGAAAGCAGCCAACAAAGCCGGGGTCAGCATCGTAACCGGGGATACCAAGGTGGTGGGGAAAGGGAAAGGAGACGGGATTTTTATCAATACCTCAGGCATAGGGGAAGTAATGGAAGGTACCTCCATCGGACCCGAAAAATGCAGGCCCGGAGATGTGGTGATTATCAATGGAAATATAGCCGATCACGGCATAGCCATCATCTCCAGAAGAGAAGGGCTTAGCTTTGAGACTAAGGTCCGGAGCGATACTGCTTCCCTCAACGGCATGGTGGCAGATGTGCTCAGAGAATACAAATCCGTGCACGTGCTGCGGGATCCCACCCGGGGAGGCCTCGCCAGCGCCCTGAATGAGATCTGCGACGCATCGGATGCAGGGATCATCTTGTACGAAGACAGGATCGGGATCAGCGATGGTGTTCGCGGAGCCTGTGAGATTATGGGATTCGATCCGCTGTACATTGCGAACGAGGGCAAAATGCTCCTGATCGCTCCCGCGCAGGATGCAGAGGGAATCTTGGATATTATGAAATCACACCCGGAAGGAAAAGAGGCTGCCATCATCGGAGAGGTGACAGACGAACATCCGGGCATGGTAAGATTGCGGACCACCATCGGAAGTACCCGCATTGTGGATATGATCAGCGGTGAACAACTGCCGAGGATCTGTTAGGAAAAACAAAGGATATGAGAGGAACCGAATTGTTCACCATCATTACACAGAACCAGCGAATGCGGGAAGTTCTCAAACTGGCCCATACGGTGGCTGCTTCAGATTCCTCCACACTGTTGGAAGGGGAAACAGGTGTGGGAAAAGATAAGGAAAACAAGTAGGTCGGACCTGCTGCTCATCAGAAATGGATTGACTTTTCCGGCATTCCATTTTTTTTTGCTCCACCTGAAACACCATGGTGTATCATTCAAAAAAATGTTCTAAATTATAGAACCAAGTTTGATTAGAAACCCGTCAAAATGAGTGGTATACCATGAAAATCTTCGACATTTCTCCCGAGACTGAACAACTCTACTTCTGCTGTTTGGAGGACTGGTCAGACGAAATGAAGGAAGCAGGAGATCATAAAGAGCGCTGGTACGAACACATGAAGGATAAGGGTGTGAAGGTAAAGCTGGTGAAAAACGAGGACAATGAGATCGCCGGGATGATACAGTACCTGCCCATCGAGCATTCCATGTTTGAAGGCGAAAACCTGCATGTGGTGCTGTGCATCTGGGTCCATGGACACAAACAGGGCGTGGGTGACCAACGAAAACAGGGCTTGGGCACAGCCCTGCTCAAAGCCGCCGAAGAAGATTGCCGTGACACAGGCTCCGGAGGTCTTGTCACCTGGGGCTTAAGCATACCTGCCTTTATGCGGGCATCCTGGTTTAAGAAGCAAGGATATAAAGTGGTGGATAAGAACGGGGTCATGCGCCTGCTCTGGAAACCATTCAATGATGCAGTACCCCCCCCGAAGTTCATGAAAAAACGGAAGAAACCGGGAAAGGGGAAGGATCAGGTTGATATCACGGTGTTTAAGACCGGCTGGTGTCCCGCCATGAACATTGCTTACGAACGAACCCTGAGAGCTGCGGAAGAATTCAAGGATAAGATTGACCTGAAGGAATACGATGCCTTGGACAGAAAGGTGGTAGAGGAATGGGGAATATCAGACGGCATATTTATTGACGGGAAAGAA
>CBDTYO010000549.1:0-2378 GCA_965364615.1 uncultured Bacteroidia bacterium | reverse complement strand
GTGAAAGAGACGGCCATTTGCAGGGAATACTGGAAACAGGCCCTGCTCTAGCCAAAGCAACAGGGATCCGTTCCCTTTCTGATTACAAGTGAATTGACAAAAGCTCCTCCGGGAGCTTTTGTATTTTCATTATCTTAGTTACATGGCAGAAAAAACAATCCGCTGGGGCATGATAGGCACCGGCAATGTGACCGAGAAGAAAAGTGCTCCTTCCTTCAACAAGATTGAACATTCAAAGCTGGTGGCCGTGGCCAACCGAAACCCGGGCAAGGCAGAGGATTATGCCCAACGGCACGGAATTAGCACCTGGCACAAGGACCCTTACGAGGTGATCCGTAACCCGGAAGTGGATATCGTCTATGTAGCCACTCCTCCGGGTTCCCATATGGACTATGCCCTGGAGACCCTGAAGCAGGGCAAGCCTGTGTATATTGAAAAACCCATGGCCCGCACCGGGGAAGAATGCAGGATCATCAACGAGGCCGGGGAGAAAGCCGGTTTGCCGGTTTTTGTGGCCTATTACCGGAGGGGACTTGAGTACTTCAAAAAGGTGAAATCCATCATCGACAGCGGGACCCTGGGCAGGATCCTGCACATCAACCTGCAGCAATACTATCCCGCCCGTCCGGAAGATTATGACCGGGACAACCTGCCCTGGCGGGTCATTCCGGAGGATGCCGGCGGAGGCTACTTCCACGACCTGGGTTGTCACGCGCTTGATATCCTGTTTTTTATCTTCGGGGATCCCCTGGAGGTAACAGGCAAGATCGCCAACGTGGCCGGCATGTACGAGCCGGAGGACAGCCTTTCCGCCTCCCTGTTGTTGCCCGAAAATGTGCTGGTTACCGGAAGCTGGAATTTTGTAAGCCCCGAACACTTCCAGAGGGACCTGGTAGAAGTGGTGGGCGAAAAAGGGAAACTGGAATTTGGGATCTTCAGCTTTAAACCCATGATCCTCAATACGGGCGACCATAAGGAAACCATAGCCACCATACAACCCGAGCACATCCAGATGCCCCTGATCACATCCATCGTATCCGAACTGAATGGTCGCGGCCGCTGTCCTTCCACGGGCCGGACCGCCGAGATCACCAGCCGGGTGATGGATATCATTCGCGGAGTGAGCTAGTCAACCCTTTGATCCAGAACCTATGAACCTGCAGAGAATCATGATCCATTTCGTCGTGGCTGTATTGCTCATCCTCCACGCATGTACCCCGAAAAATACTTTTGGCCCCGGTGAAAGTGAAACGAGATACAACGAACAATACCGCCCCCAGTTTCATTTTAGTCCCGATTCCATGTGGATGAACGATCCCAATGGCATGGTCTTCTATGACGGGGAATACCACTTGTTTTACCAGCACAATCCAGGCAGCAATGTGTGGGGCCCCATGCACTGGGGCCATGCCATCAGCACCGATCTGATCCACTGGGAGCACCTTCCCATAGCCCTGTATCCCGACAGCCTGGGAACCATTTTTTCGGGCAGCGCGGTCATGGACTGGAGCAACAGCTCGGGCCTGGGCAGCCCCGGTCAGCCTCCCATGGTGGCCATCTTTACCCACCACAACCAGGATTTGGCAGATCGGGGAAGCGATCGCTTCCAGTACCAGAGCCTGGCCTACAGCCTGGACAAAGGACGAAGCTGGACCAAATACCAGGGAAATCCCGTGCTGGAGAATCCGGGCATCCGGGATTTCAGGGATCCGAAAGTGATCTGGCACGAGGACAGCAAGAAATGGATCATGGCCCTGGCGGCCCAGGACAGGATCCTGTTCTATTCTTCACCGGACCTGATCCGTTGGACCCTGGAAAGTGCTTTTGGAGAAAACACCGGGGCCCATGGAGGAGTTTGGGAGTGTCCCGACCTGTTTCCCATGGAATATGAGGGAGAAGAGAAGTGGGTGCTCCTGGTCAGCATCAATCCAGGCGGACCCCATGGCGGATCGGCCACCCAGTATTTTGTAGGGGAATTTGACGGACATACATTTTTCAACGAGAATCCGGGAACAGAAGCCCTTTGGATCGATCACGGAAAAGACAACTATGCCGGGGTCACCTGGTCCGATATCCCTGAAGAAGATGGCCGGAGGATATTCATGGGCTGGATGAGCAACTGGCAATATGCCAACCAGGTCCCCACCGGTCGCTGGAGGAACGCCATGACCCTTCCCCGGGAACTTTTGCTGGACAGGAACGAACATGCCTATTTGCTTCGTTCGGTCCCGGTGCGCGAGACTGAAATGCTGAGGGAAGATCAAATCTACCTGGAACCCGGACCGGTCAGTGGCAGGTCGCATATTGGACCAGACACCGTAGGGGGATATCCGCTGTATGAGATCGATCTGGTATTCGAAACGGATCCCGCCTTGTTC
>CBDTYO010000548.1:0-2386 GCA_965364615.1 uncultured Bacteroidia bacterium | reverse complement strand
GTGGGAAGGTAAACAACTCGTTTCAGAATCCTGGGTGGAAGAGGCCACTGCCCTGCAAACCTCCAATGGAAGCAATCCTGAAAGTGACTGGGACCAGGGCTATGGATACCAGTTCTGGCAGTGCCGCCACAATGCTTACCGGGGCGACGGGGCATTCGGACAGTATTGCATTGTGATGCCCCAGCAGGATGCCGTGCTGGCCATGACCTCAGGATCCGATGACCTGCAGGGGATCTTAGATGTGGTTTGGCAACATCTGCTCCCGGCCATGGAAGAGGGCAAACTGCCCCCGGATGAGGAAGGGGAAGAAAGTCTCAGGGAAAAACTGGCCGGCCTGGCCATCAGCGTGGTACAGGGCGCAGACAGCTCCCCCCTGGTTCCAGAAGTGTCCGGCCAAACCTACACCCTGGAACCCTATGGAGGGTCCATCCAATCCATCACCTTCAATTTTGAAACCCCCGATCCTGAAATCACCCTCACCACCGACGGGGGATCACAAACCTTCAGCGCGGGCCATGGGAAGCCCGTGAAAGGTCTCCTGACCAGTCCCCTGGTGACTTCCGACAAAGTAGCTGTCAGCGGGGCCTGGGAGGAAAGCGATACCTACGCGGTGAAGGTCATTTACTATGAGACCCCGCAGAGTGTCCTATATACCTTCAGGTTCGACGGGGATACGCTGTACTGGAATACCGAAAACAGGGCCGCCTTTGCACCCCGGAATGCCGGAGAAATGATCGCGGTTAAATAGCCCTCTTTTTGGATCGCCTGGGCCGAATATATGAGCTGATCAGTAAGGAAGCACTCACAGGATTGCTGCTGTTTGTGTTGGGTCTGTTGTGGTTCTGTTTTCCCGGCGAATATGTGCTGACAGCCAACCGGGATCTCAGCCTTTTCCTTCCCACCCCCGATTATTTGCTCACCTTCCTTGACCGGCCCGGAGGATTGTTGGAGTATGCCGGAAACTTCCTGAGCCAGTTATACCGGATCCGCCTGGCCGGGGCGGCGATGCTGGGCTTGGTCCTTGCCGCCATGTATCTGGCCAGCCAGAGGCTTTTTTCCGGAATCTCAGGCAAGAACGCACCCCGGGCGATGGGTATCATCAGCGCCCTTCTGCTTCTGGGAATGCACAATTTCTATCCCCATCAGTTGAGCCACTCCCTGGGGTTGATCCTCACCCTTGCGCTGGCGGCACATCTTCCTACAGGCTCCGGCAAAAGAAGGATATACATTGCCCTGGCCGTACCGCTTATCTACCTGGTAAGCGGCGGCTTTGTGTGGTTGTTCTGCGGACTGGTGCTCATGGTGGTCCTTGTGGGACGTGGAAGAGCCGATGTGCCCTCCCTCCTGCTCTGCTTTCTTTACCCAGGCCTGATCATCGCCCTGGGAGCCAGTTTGGTTTTTTTGTATCCCTGGAAAGACCTGGCGTTGGCACAGCTGCCTTTTGGTCCCAGCTATGGATCTTCCCTGTGGCCCATGTATTGGGTGGCCTGGATCTTCCTGATGATGTTTCTGCTCAGGCTTCCTTTTTGGGAAAGGAAGCTGCATCGTCTGTGGAAAACGGGAATTGAAATCGCTTTCACCCTGCTGGCCTGCCTGTTGATCCTGCACTTCTCCTTCAACCGGAAGAATGCCGAGCTTTTCACCATTGAAAAACTGGCCATCCAGGAAGACTGGGACAGCTTGCTGGCCTACACCGAAATGCATCCTTCCACCAACCTCTTTGGCTGCTTTTACACCAACCTGGCACTGGCCCGGGAGGGTTTGCTTCTGAACGACCTTTTTAAATACCCGCAGGGCTTTGGAAGAAAGGGACTGTGTTTTGAATGGGAGGAAAAGAGCGAGATCCTTCGCAGGGGGAGTGATTTTTTCTGGGCCATCCTCTTTGTCAACGAGGCCCATCACTGGGCATTTGAGTCCTGGATCATCGATGGCCCCACCCGTCGAAACCTGACCCGGCTCATCCAGACCGAACTGGTCAGGGGAAACTTCAAGATCGCAGACAAATACATTGACCACCTGGGAACTGCCCTCTTTCAAAAAAAGCTGGCCAAACGGTATGCCGCATTCCTGTACCAGCCGGAAGCCATCCTTGAGGATCCGGAACTGGGACCCAGGTTTCATTCACGAATGCCCAGGGATTTCTTTGCCGAAGGGGCAGACCTGGAAAAGAACCTCAGATCGGTCCTGGACAACCATCCTTCAAACCCTCTGGCGCTTGACTACCTGATGGCCCTCTACCTGCTGGAAAAGCAAGTGGATAAGATCCCGGCCCTGTTGCCTGCCTACAGGCAGGTCCATAAAGACGGCCTTCCCAGACTGCTCGAGGAAAGCCTGCTGGTGTACCAGATCACCCACCGTGAGGATCCCATTCCCGACCTGCAGATCA
>CBDTYO010000547.1:0-2400 GCA_965364615.1 uncultured Bacteroidia bacterium | reverse complement strand
GCTGTGGAAGATGCCCTCCAGAACGGCGGCGTGGAAGCTGCCAAGGAAGTTTGCCGGAACACCCGCGGTCCTGTTGCCAGCATTTTCTACCAGGGCCTTGACCGCGTCGATGAAGGCATTGATGTAGTAGAAAAGTCTGTGGTTTCGTATGGGAGTGTGCAGATGGGTCTGCTGGAGAAAAACCTCTCATGGATCTCGCTGTTTATCGCCATTGCCCCCATGCTTGGTTTCATGGGAACAGTGATTGGTATGATCGAAGCTTTTGATAAAATCCAGCAGCAGGGAGATATTTCCCCAACCGTTGTTGCCGGGGGTATCAAGATCGCTCTGATCACAACCGTAACTGGTTTGATGGTGGCTATCATCCTTCAGATTTTCTACAATTACCTGGTTTCACAAATTGACAGCATTGTCAATAAGATGGAAGATGCTTCTATCTCTCTTGTGGACATGTTGGTAAAACATAATCTTAAAAAATAAGAAGCTATGGCTTTTTCAAAATTAACAAGAATCATATTGTTTGTAGTAGCAGGTATCTCTCTACTGGTGGTTCTTTTCTTCTATATTGGCCCCAAGACCGTCGATGATTATGACGCACTTGTGGACCGGGTAGATGAAGCTTTGAACCCTATGCATATGACACCTTCGGCTCCACTGCCTGTCATTGATACAAGCCTGACAGACTCCGCAGCCATAGCTGAAAATGCCGCCGCAGTTGAGCGAGCAACTGAAGAAAGAGCAGCAGCCGAAGCGGCAGCGCTTGAGCAATCGGGGAAAAGCATCAAAGATGTGACCTCCGGGTGGGAATACCTCTTGTATTTCCGGACCGATATCGCTTTGATCTGGGCTTATATCCTGGTACTTATCACACTTATTGCATCGATTGTGTTCCCCCTTATCGCAGTACTATCCAATCCGAAAGCATTGGTCAGGCTGCTGGCCATACTGGCCGGTGCCGCAGTGCTGGTGGTGGTATCTTATGTCCTGTCAAAAGACACGCCCATTGATATCATCGGTTACACCGGCACAGATAACAGCGATCCGGGAACCCTGAAGATGATCGATACTGTCCTTTTTGTGACATACATGCTGTTTGGATTGGCGCTTGCGTCAATTCTCTATGCCATAATTTCAAGGGCATTCAAGTAAGAATCAATAGAAAAACAAAAACCGATGGCAAGAGAAACACCGGAAGTAAATGGAGGATCACTGGCGGATATCGCCTTTCTCCTTTTGATATTCTTCCTGGTTACCACCACCATGGACATTGACACTGGGATCACCAGGCTTTTGCCTCCCGAACCCGAAGAAGATCAGCAACAGGATGTCCAGGTGAACAGGCGGAACGTACTGGTTGTACTTCTCAACCGTAGCGACCTGCTGATGGTGGGTGGTGAGGTGATGGACAGGTTGGCCTTGAAGCAAAAGACCATTGAGTTCTTCACCAATCCCAACAACAGCCCGAATCTTCCAGTCATGGAGCAAACTGAAATCCAGTTTCCTCCAGGAAGTTCTTCGCTGTTGCCACCTGATGGCGTATGGAGGGGGCTCACCTCAAAAGGTGTGATTTCTCTCCAGAACGACCGTTCGACCACTTATGGAAAGTATCTTCAGGTGCAGAACGAACTGGTGGCGGCTGTGAATGAACTCAGGAATGATTTCTGCAATCTTTATTTCGATAAAGATTACGATGAGCTGAACACCAACATCCCCATGGAGGAGGAGATTTACGAAGGAATCCGTCAAATCTACAAGATGAATATTTCTGAATCTGAACCTAAAGACGTAGGAGGACGCAACTGATGTCGAAATTTCAAAGAAAGAAAGGGAAAGGCGCCCAGCGGATCAACACTGCTTCACTGCCTGACATAGTTTTCATGCTATTGTTCTTTTTCATGGTGTCGACAACCATGCGTGAAACTGAAGTTCAGGTAAGGGTCACTGTTCCAGAAGCCACTGAGGTGAAAAAGCTGGAAAAGAAATCACTGGTCAGTTACATCTACATTGGGCGCCCTGTGGCACATGTGGCCCGGATGTATGGTACTGAGCCTTTGATTCAGCTCAATGACAAACTGGTCAGTGAGGAAGGAATCCCCTATGAGTCCATCCAGGACTTTGTATTGTTTGAACGGGAAAAACTTCCCGAGTCCGATAAGAACAGGATGACCATGTCCCTCAGGATTGACCAGGACATTGCCATGGGCAAGGTGGATGATGTGAAAAAAGCCCTGAGAAGGGCAAGGGCTCTGATCATCAACTACTCTGCACGGAAGGAATACAGACAGCAGGGAAGACAACGGTAAATCAGACTGAATATCTTAGCACAAGAGGGCATCCTGAGCAGGAGCGCCCTCTTTTTTTTATATAGAAAATGGAGGGGATCAGGTGCTATTCGTACAG
>CBDTYO010000546.1:0-2406 GCA_965364615.1 uncultured Bacteroidia bacterium | reverse complement strand
GAAGTGCCAGAATGCTCACTCGCTGCAAATGACTGTATACACCAGATTGGGACTGAATTCCCGGAGCACCGACACCCCTGGCGGAGGAAAGGACAGGGTCCAGACACATACTTCGGTGAGCAGCGGCATGTTGTCATAGCCGATCATTCTCAGGGCGGTATGCTTTGAGATGTCCAGGCTGGTAAGCCGGTTTCCACAGCAGATCATGGTGCTCAGGGCTCCCATGAAGACTTTGTCTGGAATATCCACCGGGATTTCCTCAGGAGCTTTTTTGCATCCTCCCACCATGCCCAGCAGGAGGACCAAAAACGCAAGCGTCGGCAGGCTAATAGTTATCCTCCAGGACCTGCATGTAGGCCTTGGGATGATCACAGGCAGGGCAATTTTCCATGGCTTTTGCTGATTCATACACATATCCGCATTTGATGCATTTCCACCAAACCTTTCCTTCTTTCAAAAAGACCCTGTCTTCTGAGATATTCTGAAGCAATTTCAGGTAGCGGCGCTCGTGTTCGGCCTCCACCTGGGCAATCACCTTAAAAGCAGAGGCAATTTTCGGGAAGCCTTCCTCTTTAGCTATCCTGGCAAAGGTGGGGTAAAGATCAGTCCACTCTTCATGTTCACCTTCGGCGGCTGCCTTCAGGTTTTCAGCCGTGGTGCCCACCTTTCCAGCCGGATAGGTGGCGGTGATTTCCACCATGCCCCCTTCCAGAAATCCAAAAAACCGCTTGGCATGCTGTTGTTCATGCAAGGCTGTTTCCTCAAAAATGGCTGCCATCTGCTGGTAGCCCTCCTTCCTGGCCTGCTTGGCAAACATATCATACCGGTTGCGTGCCTGCGATTCCCCTGCAAAGGCCTTAAGCAGGTTTTGTTCCGTCCGGGTTCCTTTCAGTGATTTTTCCATAAAAGATGGGATTACAGTTTTATAAATTCAGATTTCTTTTCTCCACAAATGGGGCATTCCCAGTCGTCGGGCAGGTCTTCGAACCCACGCCCTTCCTTTTCCTCGTCATAGATGTAGTTGCAAGTGGGGCATTTGTATTTGGCAAATTCTGACGCATCGCTCTTTTGCTCCAGCTTCGATGGCTCGATGTATGTGGGAGCATTTTTGGGTGCCAGGCCTTTTTTAACCCTTCTGTAGTGCAGGTAGGTGAGGGGATCGGCTTGCTCATCAAGTACCTCTGCCTGCACAAGCTCACCAATAAACATCAGGTGGGTGCCCACGTCTATGGTATCCTGCACACTCACTTCCAGGAAAGCCAGGGCATCATTGAGTACAATCGGTACCCCGGTTTTGCCATAACGGACATCCATTCCTTCGAACTTGTCCTTCGCTTTTCCGCTCTGAAAGCCAAAGGTACCGATGGTCCCGGCACCTGCATCTTCCCGAAGCACAGATACGGAGAATTGCCCGGTGGACCGGATGAGTTCCGCCGTATGGTTGTCCTTGCTGCAGCAGGTGGCAAAGCGGGGCGGATCGGCAGTCACCTGGAATACGGTATTGGAAATGTAGCCATTCCCCTGTTCCTTCGTTCCGGAGCTTACGATGTAGAGTCCGTAGGAAATCTTGAATAATGCTTCATAATTGATCATGTCGGAGGATTTTAGCCAACGAAAGTTAGCTTAAATGGGACCCCCGGGCAAGACAAAAGCAAGCTTATTGGCTTTGAACGGTTCTAAATTTCTGCTTGGTAAGTATGCACAGGATCAGAGCTCATACCAGAAGGCTTCGCGCAGGACCTCCAGGCTTTTTGGCACCGCCTCCATGGGATCGGCCTTGCCTTCCATCTCCAGGGAGATATAGCCCTTGTAGCTGTGCCTGCGCATGATCTCTCCAATGCGCGGGTAGTCCAGGTCCAGGGTATACCATTTTCCTTCCCCGTAGTATGTCTTGGCCTGCACCAGGGAGGTATAGGATGCCAGTTGCTCCAATTTGTCATAAGGATCTTCCAGGAAATTTCCCGTATCCAGGGTCACCCTGAGCCAGGGCGAGTCGATGGCATTCACAATGCGCAGGACGCCTTCAGGCAAGCGGCCCAGACCCCAGTGGTTCTCAAGCCCCATCACGACGCCGCATTTTTCTGCAGTGGGAATCACCTGCTCCAAAGCATCGATGACCCACATGAAGCCATCATCGTCCGTGTATCCTTCCAGGGTGGGTTCAATGCCCCTGTTCTCCATCAGGTGGTCGAAATCCCGGCTGGTTCCCCAGCGGCCAGTATTGATCCGGATGGTAGGGATGCCCAGCTGGTAGGCCATTTCCACCTGCCGAATGGTCAGGGCAATGTTCTCCTCCCGCTTTTCTTTTTCGGGATATACAAAGCCCTGGTGGGTGGAAAAACCCATCAAATCCAATCCGCTGTGAAAAGCACGCCTTTTCAAGCTGTTGAGGTAGGCAGTATCCTC
>CBDTYO010000545.1:0-2415 GCA_965364615.1 uncultured Bacteroidia bacterium | reverse complement strand
TCCATTGAGAAAAGACATTGGTTGTATAGAAAAAAACTGAAAAACACACAGTTGCGCGATGAAGGACTGAATGTCCTGGCGATTACGCGCCAGGACGGGACTTTCCTGGGAACTCCCTCCGGTGAAACCCAGATAAATGAAAACGATACCCTGGTGATATATGGCAGGACCGAAGCCCTTCAAAAGCTGGAGAGGCGCTTGAAAGGAAAGAAAGGCAACCAGGAACATACCACCATGGTAAAGAAACAGAACCGGGTCCAAGAAAAAGAAATGTCAATGCAAGAGTCCTGACAAGAGGACGAAAATTGTAATAATGACCTATTGTTTAAATCTAGGAAACAGATGACAAATTCAGGGAAGTAAAGAACGAAGCGAGGGCCGAATACCAGTCCAGGGTAAATGCCCTGAAAGAGAAGAGAGAAGAAGTAGGCCGTCATCTTGCCGAATTGGAACAGACCATGGAAGAAAAGTGGGGAGATGCCCGGGATAATTTTCAATCCAGGTTCCAGACCCTTTCCAATGAAATATCGGAGGCTTACGAAGGGATAGTTTCCGGGTTTTCCTACCTGTTCAAGAAAATATCGAGCTAGGAAAATCCGCCCTGGGGGCAGGCGCTAGTTGATATGGGTTGCTGATTCTCATTTACCGAGATTCAGCATCCTGATTGCTCCCCTCAAGACTATGAGGAATACAACGCCCCCGATGATCAAATCAGGGTATCTTGATCCGGTCACCAATACGAGAATACCTGCCAGTATTACTCCACTGTTGATGATGACATCGTTTGAAGTGAAGATCATGCTGGATTTCATATGCGCTTCGTCGCTTTTCGACCTTTGCAGGAGATACAGGCAGACAGAGTTGGCTACCAGCGCCAATAGGGAAACAACAACCATCGTTCTGAAATCAGGCACGGTATCAACTACCACAAACCGCCGGATCACTTCAATGATACCTAGGCCAGCAAGCACAAACTGGATGATGCCACTAAATCTTGCCACCGATTTCTTTCTTGCCACTGTGGATCCTACAGCCCACAGGCTAAGACCATATACGGATGCATCCGCAAGCATATCGAGGGAGTCAGCAACGAGACCCATGGATCGTGACAAAAGTCCTGTAGTCATTTCGATTATAAAGAAACCGAAGTTGATTGCCAGGACCGTCCAAAGCAGCTTCGTTTGAACCTCATGGGTTTCCTTTTCAAATTCCCCTTCGTATTCAATCGTTTCAATATGCTCACTCCCCAAATTAAGTTCCTGTAAGCGGTCGGTGATTTCCTTGTTCTCTTCCGAATGAAAAACCACCAATCGCCTGGCATCGATATCAAAATCCAGTTCTTTGATCTCCTGCAATCCGTCCAGTTTTAAACGGATCATGTTTTCTTCGGACGGACAGTCCATCCCGGAAATATGGTACTCTGATTTCAGCATGGCGGCTTTCCAGTTCTACTCACAAAATTCACCAATATTTGGTGAAGGCCGGAAGCTGACTGCGGAGCTACTGTTTATCGCATACGCAGCGGAACCCCACCGTTTCGCTGCGGTCAAAGCCGGGAGCGGTTTTCAGCAGCATCTGCGTGCGGTTATTGGGTTGCGGTCCTCCCTGGATGTACCACCAGCTTGAGGTGGGTTGATAGAACGAACCTCCCCTGATCATGGAGAAATAGAAACTCCCGTTAAAGTATTCATCATCACATAGCTGCCACACATTCCCGGTCATATCCTCCACCCCAAAAGGACTCCTCCCCCCGGGGAATTTGTGCACCGGGGTGGTGTGGCCGGTTGCATAGTTGCAGGCCGTGCTGTCAAATTGATCCCCCCAGGGCCATAGCCTGCCCCCTTGTCCCTGGGCAGCATATTGCCATTCCATCTCAGAGGGAAGCCTTTTCCCCTTCCACCATGCATATGCCCGCGCATCCTCCAGGGAAACCCAGACCACCGGGTGGTCGGCCAGTGAATCGGGATAGGCCTGGCCGTTCCAGTGTTTCAGGAAGTTGGCCGTATCGGCGGGGAGGTAGCCGGTGGCCTGAATGAATGCCTGAAACTGCCGGTTGGTGACGGGATACCTGTCCATGTAAAAATCACCCGCTTCCATCCAGATGGTATCAGAATTCAAGGGATACGGGATGAAATCGGCCTCATTACCCCGGTAATAGGGAAAGGGTCCGCCCCTGATCTCCACCATTCCCTCGGGGGCCCTGGGATATGCTGCTGTGGGTTGGATCTCATTGATCCTTACAGGAGTGGCCAGGCCGGATTTGATAATTCGTTCGTCCATGATCTCATTCCCCTTGTACAATTGAACCACCATTTTTCCTTCAGGGAGATGCAGCCATTCCGGAAGGGGCAAAATGATTTCTTCATCCCCCTCCACATAGAATTCAGAGGTATTTTTGTTGGAATAGGAAGGGTT
>CBDTYO010000544.1:0-2416 GCA_965364615.1 uncultured Bacteroidia bacterium | reverse complement strand
AATACCATGAATCCTCCGGAATGCCATCAGGCCTATTGCCTGGCCCGGGAAAATCAGGATTTCAACTTTTATCCCATGTCCCGCGACGGATCGAGCTTCCTGGAATTTATGGAAATGGCCAAATCCCTGGAGCCCCTGCAGCCCTTAAAGCAGATGTTGTATGTCCACGATGAAGATTTCACCTACAGTGTGGTCGAACTCATGGATCAACCGCTGACCGTACAGTATTCCCTGGAAAGAAAGGAAATCAGGCATGCCCTGTTTACCTCCAGCAAGCTGAAGGATATGTTGTACAAGAGTAAATTCGCCTACTTCATCTACCGGAATTATTTTGTCCTGGCTGACCTGGACCTGTTTCACCGGGAGGAAGAAATCATAGAGGAAGACAAAGACCTGGATTATGCCTCCCTGCAAAAACTCTTCGATTTCGTAAAAGAAAATTACACGCTGGATAATATCCTGCTGGTATTTTTTCCCGGGAGCGATACGGGGTTGATGGGTTTGGCAGAAGAGGCAGGTTTTGAAACCATGCTGCTTGTAACAGATGACTACAATTCGTGGCTTACGTCCATCGGAGGCCACTGGAGTTGCTATGGGCATGAAGAAGTGGCCCGGCAGGTGGACCAGTACCTGCGCCAAAGCATGTATCAATAAACTAAAAACCTCTCAGAACCAAAAGAGCCATGGAAATTACCTCATCCATCTTCATCCTGATCTCAGCCCTGGCCGTATTTGCCTATTACCTGTTGCCGCAAAAACTCAGGATCCTCTTTCTTACTCTCCTGAGTTGCGGATTCATTGCCACTTACAGCTACAAACTGCTGTTATATGTCCTGGCCTATACCCTGATCAATTACTACATCGGCATTCTGCTCCCGGATTCCAGGAGGAAGAAGTCATTGTTCATTGCAGGGATTGTCATCAATGTCACCCAGCTGATCCTGTTGAAGTATGTGTCATTCACCATTGGACCCTTGTTCCAGGCATTGAATATCTCCTGGGATCCCTCGGTCATTTCCAGGATCATCATCCCAGTGGGGGTATCCTATTTCATCCTCCAGGGGATCGGGTACCTTATGAACGTCAACCTGGGTTGGGAGAAGCCCGAAAGGAATTTCCTGCATTTCCTGCTGTATAATGTGTTTTATCCCAGGTTTATTTCCGGTCCCATCGACCGATCCAATCGTTTCCTCCCGCAACTGAAGGAAATGCAAAGCTTTCACCCCGACAACATATCGGAAGGTTTCCGCCTGATCCTCTTTGGGCTGGTAAAAAAGGTGGTGATCGCCAATCAGTTATCAGCCATTGTAAACGGGGCTTTTGATACTTCTGCCAATTCTGAAAGCGTCCACCTTTTGGTGGCCATGCTGTTTCAACCCCTTTATCTGTATTTTGATTTTTCCGGCTACACCGATATAGCCATAGGGATTGCCAAGGCTTTCGGGATCAATATACCCATGAACTTCAACAGGCCCTTTATGGCCGAAAATATGACCAACTTCTGGAAAAGGTTTCATGCTTCCCTTTCCTCCTGGTTCAACGATTATATTTTCATGCGGACCATGTTTAAATACAGAAAGTGGAAGCAAAACGCCACCACCCTGGCCCTTTTCGTCACCTGGATATTGTTCGGAATCTGGCACGGGGCGGGTTGGAATTTCATGTTCCTGGGAGTACTCCAGGCCCTGGCAGTATATTATGAGTTCAGAACCAAGCGCTGGAGGGTGAAGACTTTTTCCCGCTTGCCTTCGTTTTATGCCAAATGGCTGGGAAGGATCTGTACCTATCTGTTCTACAGCTTCTCGCTGGTCTTCTTCTTTGCCCCGGATCTCAATTCGGCCCTTTCGTTTTTTGCACGCATGCCTCAGAGCGGCGGCCCTATGCCGGAGTTCGTGGCCGATCCGAAATTTCTCATGGTGCTGGTTTTCATCCTCCTGGTCATGGCCCTGGAAGTCCTCAAGGAAGACTTTGGAAAGGCAAGCCTTACGTTTGAAAGGGCCTGGAACGGTCAGAAATGGGCCAGCGTTGCATTCAGGTGGGCCGTGTACTATGCCATGATCATTTTGTTCATGGTCTATAATACACAGGATCTGGAATTCGTGTATGTCCAGTTCTAGGAGGGTCCCCTGCATGCGATTCCCCCACCGCCTGAGGATGACCCTCAGTTCTTTTCGATGACATCGATGATGAATTGTGCAAACAGCGGGGCTGCTTTGCCCGAAAATGAAGGATTGGGGTGAGAGTCATCGGGACTCACGGCATATTCGTTTTTCAAATACAGGCCCCCTTCAGTCTCCAGATGGTAGAAATCCCAGAGATAAATATTATCGCCTTCCTCATCCCATTCATTCATGATCCACTCGTAGAATTTCTGGCCATTTTGAAAAATAGTCTTCCAGGACAACAGCAAATCTTT
>CBDTYO010000543.1:0-2417 GCA_965364615.1 uncultured Bacteroidia bacterium | reverse complement strand
CTGGAACGCAAACTATACATCATCCGGAAGCGGGCTGAGAAATATGTTTCCTCCACGAACATCAAGCAAAAGAACTTCTTTTACCTCCCCAGTTTATCCACGCGGGTCCTGATCTACAAGGGGATGTTCACCTCTGAACAACTGGGGGAATATTTCCTTGATCTCCGCGATCCCAGGCTGGAAAGCGCCATTGCCCTGGTGCATTCCCGTTTCAGCACCAATACCTTTCCCAGCTGGGACCTGGCACAACCCTTTCGGATGCTCGCCCACAATGGCGAGATCAATACGGTGAAGGGCAACCGATTCTGGATGAAGGCACGGGAGTCGATCCTGAAATCAGAGTTGCTGGGGGACCTGGAGAGGATCTACCCGATAATTGAACCCAACAAAAGCGATTCGGCCTCCCTCGACAATGTGCTGGAATTTCTGGTCATGAGCGGCAAATCTCTTCCCTATGCCATGTCGGTGCTGATCCCAGAGTCATGGAATGAAAAAAATCCCATTTCTCCTGAGTTAAAGGCTTTTTACCAGTATCATTCGACCTTTCTGGAGCCCTGGGATGGTCCGGCTTCACTGATTTTCAGCGACGGCCGTTATATCGGAGGCATGCTGGACCGCAACGGACTTCGCCCATCCAGGTATGTGATCACCAAAGACGACCTGATGGTGATGGGTTCGGAAGTGGGCGTTCAAACCTTCAGGCCGGAGGATATCAGGGAGAAAGGCAGGCTGAAGCCCGGAAAGATCATCCTGGTGGATGTTAAGGAAGGCAAGATCTACAGAGATGAAACATTGAAGGAGCAACTGGCCCTGGCGCACCCCTATACCACCTGGATCAGGAAAAATATGGTAAGCCTGGAGCAGATACAGGCCGGGAACAAAATCCCGCCCGGAATGGGAGAAGAGTACCAGCCATACCTTACTTCTTTCAACTATAGCCGCGAGGACATTGAGACCATTATCAAACCCATGGCAGCGACAGCCAAAGAACCCATCGGATCCATGGGGAATGATGTACCCACCACCGTCCTGAGCAAGAAACCCTACAGGCTTTTTTACTACTTCAAGCAGCTTTTTGCACAGGTCACCAATCCTGCCATTGATCCCATCCGGGAAGAGATGGTCATGACCCTCACCTCTTACCTGGGATCGTTGCAAACCAACATTCTTGATGAATCGCCCGATCATGTGAAGATGGTCAAGTTCAAGAGTCCGATCATCGACAACACCTATTTCCAGGTGGTGAAGAACCTGAGGTACAAGGGTTTCTCCAATAGGGTGATCCCCATGCACTTTGAAGCCTCCAAGGGAGCTGAAGGGCTCCGGAAGGCAGTGGACGACATCTGCAGGCAGGCCGAAGAGGCCGTGGATGAAAACAACAATTACATCATCCTCACCGACAGGGGCATCACGGAGGACAAGGCTCCCATTCCCTCCCTTCTGGCAGTGTCTGCGGTCCATCACCACCTGATCAACCGGCGCAAAAGAATGCAGATCGATATCGTGGTGGAATCGGCCGAACCCCGTGAGGTCATGCATTTTGCCTTGCTTTTTGGCTATGGTGCCAGTCTCATCAATCCCTACATGAGCTTTGCCATCATTGAGCAACTGGTTGAGAAGAGAATGATCCAGCAGGATTATGACAAGGCTCAGGAAAACTACATCGAAGCGGTGAACAAGGGACTGTTAAAAGTCCTGTCAAAAATGGGAATCAGCACCCTCCGCTCCTACCGGGCTGCCCAGATTTTTGAGGCCATTGGAATTCACCCGAATGTAATCAATGCCTATTTTGAAGGGACCGTTTCCCGCATAAGCGGCATCGGCCTGGAAGAAATATCTGAAGAGGTGCTTATCCCTCACCGGAAAGCCTATTCGGAGGATGTCCACTCCATGATCCTGACCGAAGGGGTCTATGCTTACCGCAAATACGGTGAGCATCATGCCTGGAATCCTGAATCGGTGGGTCTGCTCCAATGGAGTACCCGCAACAACGATTATCAGAAATACAAGGAGTACTCGGCCCTGGTGGATTGTGAAACAAGCAAGCCGGGATTCCTTCGAGGTCTGCTGGACTACAGAAGAAATCCCATCCCTTTGGAAGAGGTAGAACCCGCTGAGAACATCCTCAGACGCTTTGTGACCGGCGCCATGTCGTACGGATCCATCAGCCGGGAAGCACACGAATCCCTGGCCATAGCCATGAACCGCATTGGGGGAAGAAGCAATACGGGCGAAGGCGGGGAAGATCCGGAGCGCTTTCTACCGCTGGAAAACGGGGACAGCCGCAGAAGCGCCATCAAGCAGGTGGCCAGTGGAAGGTTCGGAGTCACCACCGAATACCTGGTCAATGCCGATGAGATCCAGATCAAAGTGGCCCAGGGGGCCAAGCCGGGCGAGGGCGGCCAGTTGCCGGGACA
>CBDTYO010000542.1:0-2434 GCA_965364615.1 uncultured Bacteroidia bacterium | reverse complement strand
CCGGCGACGTCAACGAAGGTTCCGGATACGTAGGAGGCCTCGCCGGAGAGCAGCTCGTTGACCGTGACATCCGGCCCGGCGGTTGTCTGGCCGAAGTCCAGTGCATGGTCCTGAAATCGTCCATAGCGGATCAGATCGAGCCGGTAGATACCCCCCAGTTCCAAAGAAGCCCCCAGGTTCCATTTGGGTTGTATACTGGGTGAGAGCTTGTATCCGTCGAAGTAGCCCCCCCCTTCAAACATGAATATGTTATAGAATGAGCTGGTACCAGGTGTCATCAGCATCAGTTCAGTACTCAGGTACTGGTACCTGCCCACCGGCACGATCACGGGATCGGCCAATTCAAAATCTTCCTCCAGCTGGTCTATTCTGTAAACGAGGCTCGCAGAGCCCATCCAGTTGTTTTTTGAACTGAATGACCAGGTGGGCTGGAGGTTGTACATCATCAATGAGTAGCCCGGAAGCCGGTAGAAAACATAGTTAAAGAGCCTGATATAGTGGGACTGCAACCACGAATTATCCGGGGAGATCCACGTATATCTCAATTCAGGGGCAGTGGCCACAAAATCGTCGATCATCTCGAATCCTATGCCAGGATTGAATTGGGTCCCTGAGTAGGTGAACCCTGCTGAATAGGAGAAGCCTTCCTGCCTGCGTCTCTCCCAGTCCACCGTGATGCTGGAAGGATCCATGGAAAGGGGATTGTTTTCTGCACTATCCTGGAGGGTCTGTGCCAGGCGGATGGTCAGATAATCATCTCCAAATACCCGCACCACTCCGTCCAGACCATATGCAATGTTATAGGTTCCGTCCGCCCCCAGCCTTGTGGTAAGCATGCCACCCAGGTAGGAGTTTTCATTAAACATCCGCTTTTTCAGCCTGAAGGCTCCAAAATTCTCAGAAGGCAGCTCATCGAAGGAAGCAGTCTGCAGGTTCAGAAGGCCCAGGTCCCATTGCCTGATCCTGCTGTTCAGGCGGGCCCCTCCCCATATCCTCACCGGTTCCCCTTCGTATAAACCAATGCGCCGGCTGTAAAACAGGTTGTTTTGCCCCCCCATGGCAAAGTCAAAAATGCTGCTGCGCTCCAGAAAGAACTTTCGCTTCTCCGGAAAGAACAGGCTGAATCGGGTGAGGTTGAACTGCTGGTCATCCGCCTCCACCTGGGCAAAATCAGTGTTCACCGTAAGATCCAGCACCGTGTTGGGATTGATCCCGTACTTCACATCGAGTCCGGGTTCAAACCTGTATTTCCCTTCATATTCATAGGCTGTTTCAGCATCGTTCAGCTCATTCCTTTGCTCGAATCCGGTCAGCAAATAAGGGGTGATATGGAGGGGTTTTTTCGGACTCAATCCTTCAAATACGACCTCTTCGTACAGGGAGGGTTTCAAATGACTGGTTGGGCCCCACTCGTTGGAGATGGCCGGGTAAATATATCCTTCGTTCTTGGCCGGGATCCAGCGAAATATACTGATTCCCATGATGGTCTTGCCATCCACATCCTGAAAACGCAGGCTGGAAATGGGTATCTGCATTTCAAAATACCAGCCCTTGTTGTCATAGCTGGTCTTTACCTCCCAGAAGGTATTCCAATCCATGTTCACGGGCATTTGGTCCATGTTCATGGTCCCATCGTTGCTCACCGCGGCATCCCAACGCAGTCCCAGGGGATTGGTGGCAAAGATCAGGGAATTCTCCTTATCGTTATAGGTGTCGATGCTGATCATAAAAAAGTCCGACGACATGGTCTCCATGTCCCGCTTCTTTCCTACCGCCTGGATGAAAGAGGGATCGGAGACATAAAGCAGACCGCCCACATAAACAAAGTTCTCGTCATATCCCATCCTGATCAGAGATTGTTCCGAGGGTGGATTCCCATACACCGGCATGTGAGAGATCATGGGGAAGGTTTCAAGATCTTCCCAGGCACCCTCATCGGGTTTGCCATCAAATACTACGGCCCCATTCAATTTATCAATGGTTCTCCGGGCCTGATCCTGGGAAAATCCAGGGAGCGCCATAATAACCAGCGGGAGCAGCAGCCATATGAAGGAATAAGACCTGATGGATTTGGAGCTTTTGATTGGGAAGTAAAAGTAGGATAAATATGGGTCCGGGTCAAGCAACCATCCGGCGGCAAGGTGCATCTTGAATATAGATACAGATACAGATAGAGATGCGTATGAGAGTAGTCTTGATCTTTGCTTTGATGGCTGTGCTGGGAAGTGGTTGTGAAAAGGAGTTTTATGCGGTTCCAATGGATCAGCCGGTGGTTTTTGAATATCGTTACCTCAACAATGCCTGGGGGGTGGCAGACCATGGATGGCTCATAGACAGCGAAGGGAGGCAAATGGGTTTTGATTTCCCCGAAGATTACCGCTGGCCTGACTCAACGGGCCATATAAGCCTGGAGGACCTGACCCATAACCTTGGA
>CBDTYO010000541.1:0-2439 GCA_965364615.1 uncultured Bacteroidia bacterium | reverse complement strand
CCTCAAGCTGGAGGGAGAAAAAAGAAAGCTGATCTCGCGGGCCTTTTTTACAGCCCTGGTAAACCTCGTCCTTTCGGCACTGCTCATTTCCCTGGTGATGATGATGTATATCAAAGTGGACCTGACCACGGGCCTGTTGTACGCCGTTCCCCTCTCCATCATGAGCTCTGCCATCATCATTCCCAGTGTCTCCGCCCTGAACGAGCACAAAAAGGAATTCATGGTCTATGAAAGCACTTTTTCGGACATACTGGGGATCATGCTGTTTTACTTCCTGATCAGCAGCCTGAAGATGGAAGGCTTCGGGGAGATGAGCCTGGCGGTGCTTGTCAACCTTTCCATTACCGTATTGGTTTCGCTGGTAGCCAGTTACTTTTTGATCTTTCTTTTCCAGAAAATACGCACCGAACTGAAGTTGTTCCTGCTGATTGCAGTACTGATCCTGCTATATGCGCTCAGCAAGTTGTTCCATCTTTCCAGCCTGCTGATCATCCTGGTATTCGGACTGATCCTCTCCAACCGGAACATTTTCTTTCCCGGAAAAATGAAGAAATACCTGAATGAAAAACAGATGGCCACCATCTTTGAGAATTTTCAGATGATCACCCTGGAGTCCTCCTTTGTGGTGCGCACCTTTTTCTTCGTGATTTTTGGATTCACGATTGTACTGGCCAGCCTGCTGGACCTGAAAGTATGGCTGGTGAGCCTGTTGATTCTCGGCATCCTGTATGGGATCAGGTGGGCCTGGTTCCGGCTGGTCATCCGGAAGAACATCACTCCCCTGGTCTGGATGGCTCCCAGGGGCCTGATCACCATTTTGCTTTTCTATTCCATTCCTGAAAGCCTTTGGGTGCCCGAATTCAATACAGGGATCCTGCTTTTGGTCATTCTGGCCTCCAGCATCATGATGGCAGTTTCCCTCATAAAGTACAGGAAATCAATACCGGAAGTGTCAGAACCGGCAGCAGGGGATCAGGATTCTGAGATACCCTCTTCCCCCCATCAGGATCAGCTGCAGGAAGGAGCCGGCGAAAGCGATCCGGAAGAAGGCACTCTGCCAGGAACCGATTCACCCTGAACAGCCTGATTTAAATATTTGTTAAATGCCCTTTTAGGCCCTGTTTCGCTTCCTGGAAAGAGAAATTATCGCTTTCTTTGCAACTTGAAAAATTTACAGAACATGATTGCTGAAAAAAATAAGGTGGTTTCCATTGTCTATGAGCTGAGATCCGGTTCGAAAGAAGGAGAAGTGGTTGAATCACTGAACGAAGAGAATCCCCTGACCTTCCTTTTTGGAACGGGCGGACTGCTTCCCAAGTTTGAAGAAAACCTGAGTGGACTGGGCAGCGGGGACAGCTTTGAATTCCAGCTTGGACTGGAAGATGCCTACGGCCCAGTGGTGGAGAATGCCATTGTTCACGTTCCCCAGAGTGTGTTTGAGGTGGACGGACAAATTGATGAGTCGCTGATGCAGGTGGGAAACATGATCCCCATGATGGACTCGGAAGGCAGGCGGCTGAACGGCAAGATCCTGGCCATTGAGGGAGACGCGGTAAAAATGGATTTTAACCATCCCATGGCGGGAAATGACCTGTATTTCAAGGGCCAGGTGACGGATGTTCGCAGTGCCACCGATGAAGAACTTGCCCATGGTCATGTGCATGCCAAAGGCGGATGTGGATGCGGCAGCCATGAAGGCGGGGAATGCAACAGCGACAATTGCGAAGACGACAACTGCAAAAGCGACGGTGAGGGCGGATCCTGCGGTTGCGGCTGCTAGACCCGCCTGGATGGTCTAAAGCAATTCAAAGCGGTCCGCATCTTTCCAGACCGGAAAATTTTCCCTGTAATCCCTGAGTTTATGCAGGTCGAGCGTGCAGTTTAACAGGCCGGGGGGCTTATCCAGTTTTTGCATGATGCTTCCCATGGGATCTATGGCGCAGGTGCCGCCTGTATGCACGGTTCCCAAACCATCCACCCCGGCACGGGTGACCCCCAGGAAATAACACTGGTTTTCCATGGCCCTGGCCCGGGTGAGCACATCCCATACCTGCTGCCTGGGGGCCGGCCAGTTGGCCACATTCAAGAGTACATCATAATCCCCCCGGTTCCTGCTGAATACGGGAAACCTGAGGTCGTAACAGATCTGGGGCAGTATCCTGAATGCTCCCAGGGCAAATACCTTCCTGGATGCTCCGGGAACAAAATGCTCATCTTCCCTTCCCAAACGGAAAAGGTGCCGTTTATCATAATACCCTTCGACTCCCCCGGGTGATACCCAGTACAGCCTGTTGTAGATCTTCTGCCTGTCCCGTACGATAAGGCTCCCGGTCAGGAACAGATCCTTCTCCCTGGCAGTCTTTTGCATCCAGGCCAGGGCCTTCCCGTCTTCCCCTTCGGCAAAGCGGTCGGATTGCATGGTAAATCCTGTGGAAAATG
>CBDTYO010000540.1:0-2444 GCA_965364615.1 uncultured Bacteroidia bacterium | reverse complement strand
TACCTTCCTGGCCGGCTACCGCTACAAAACCACTTCTTACCTGTTGAATACCCTGGAAACCAGTGGGGATTACAAACCGCAATTTTCGGATTTTCAGACCCTGCTTACTTACCAGCTTACGAAAACACTGGAGATATCCTTTCTGGGCAACTATTCCTCCAACCTGTATCAGTTCATACCAAGCACCCGGAATACGGAATTCGGCACCAAGGACCTGCCCCTGAACCTGAGAATCTATTATGAGGGCCAGGAAATGGATCAATACGACACCTACCTGGGGGCCCTATCGCTTCGCTGGGTCCCGGTGCCGGGCCTGTCCCTGAAAGTCACCGGATCGGCCTTTCGGACCTCCGAAGAGGAGACCTTCGACATCATGGGACAGTACTGGATCAATGAACTTGACAACACCGTCAACTCGGAAACCTACGGCGATTCCATCCTGAACATCGGGGTGGGAACGGCCCTGAACCATGCCCGCAACTACCTGGATGCCATCGTGATTTCCGGATCTCACCTGGGAAGTTACCGTTCCGGCAACTTCCATCTGCAATGGGGCCTCAACTACCAGTACCAGGATTTTTCGGACCGGATCAGCGAGTGGGAGGTGATCGATTCCGCCGGCTATGTGATTCCCTATGACGGCCAGGAGCTCATCCTGACCAAATCCCGCAGTGCAACAAATGACCTGCACTACGGGCAATACGGGGGGTTTGCACAGAACACCCTGGAGATCAACGGGGAGAATGCCGATTTTTTTGTGACCACCGGGATCCGCGCCACGGTGTGGAATTTCAACCAGACCACCATGATCAGTCCAAGGGTGACCCTGAGCACCCAACCCAACTGGGAGCGGGACATGATGTTCCATGTGTCTGCGGGATACTATTATCAACCCCCTTTTTACAAAGAGATGCGCATGCCCGGCGGCTCGGTCAACGGGGACATCAGGCCACAGCGTTCCATACATCTCCTGGCAGGGGGCGATTACCTCTTCTCGCTGTGGGACCGGCCCTTCAAATTAAGCGGGGAAGCCTGGTACAAATGGCTTGATAACCTGATCCCCTATAAAATTGAAAACGTAAGGCTTTCCTATGCGGGGGAGAATATCTCCAGGGGCTTTGCCCGGGGAATCGATTTCAAATTGAATGGGGAATTTGTCCAGGGAGCAGAATCCTGGCTCACCTTTTCCCTGCTTCAGACCAGAGAGGATGTGGAGGGGGATGTGAGACTGGAATGGAACGGCAGCGAGTTCATCCGGATGCCCGCCGGCGAGTTTCCCAGACCCACCGACCAGATTTTTACCTTCGGACTGTATTTCCAGGACTACTTTCCCAACCATCCGGGCTATAAGGTGCATCTGAATGCTTTTTACGGCACGGGCCTTCCCCTGAGCAGTCCCAACGACGAACAATATTATACCCAGCTGCGCATGCGCCCCTACCGCAGGGTCGACATCGGGTTTTCCAAGGTGATCAAACGGGAAACCGATATTTGGGGCGATAGAAATCCCCTCCGCTTTTTTGAAAGTATCTGGATCAGCGGGGAGATATTCAACCTGCTGGGCATCAAAAATGAAGCCTCCTACCTCTGGGTCCGGACCATTTCCGACCAAAGGGGCATTCCCGGAATGTTCGGCATACCCAACTACCTCACCGGCCGCAGGTTCAACCTGAAGTTATCCATCAGCTTCTAAAGGGCTACTTGCACCGTCCGGCCACCAGGAATTTGCTGATCTCCATGCGTTCCCGCTTCCGTTTTTCCCGGGCAGCCACCTCTTTGGGCAGCTGGGCCGCATCTCCCTTGTAGCCTATGGCCATCATGGCCAGGGGCTCGTAGCGGGTGGGGATCACCAATTCTTCCTTGGCCCGCTCCACATCGTATCCGCCCATCTGATGCACCATCAGGCCCATGTGGGTGGCTTGCAGCAGTAGGTTGCCCACGGCCATCCCGGCCTCGTAGAAGGCAAGCCGGTTGGGCCTGTTCTTGTAGGTGGAAATCACCTGGGCCAGGGGCAGCACCAGCAAAGGGGCTGTTTTTGCCCATACCTGGTTGGCTTCACTGAGAAGGCTAAGCAGCAGCTTGTAATCCGGCATATCCCTGGTGGCGAAGATAAAGCGCCAGGGCTGGGAATTCCTGCCGGAAGGGGCCCATTTGGCTGCCTCAAAAAGCAGGTGAAGGGTATCGAACTCCACCTTGCGTGAGTCAAAGGCCACCGGGCTCCAGCGGTCGGTGATAAGCTTGTGTATAGGTTCCATGTTGTGCAGATGAAAAAGTGAGTATTCTTATACTTTATAACATTCATAGGTGAAGATATGTTTTTTATCTTTACGCGTCCATTTAATTATTCCGCCATGAATACCGTTATGATGACCACACAAGATTACATCCAGCGAGAAGACAAGTACGGTGCACACAACTACCCCCCTGATCCAGTGATGCTTAAC
>CBDTYO010000539.1:0-2470 GCA_965364615.1 uncultured Bacteroidia bacterium | reverse complement strand
CCTGATGCTTCTCGAACTGGAAGACGGGAACGGTCCCATCTACATGCGCACCGATGAAGCCATTCAGAAACTGGTGGCTGAGATTCCTGACGAAAAAGAAGCCCGGCGGAAAATGAAGGAACTGGAATCGGAGGCCTGGGAAGATTTCCTGGACATGACCGTGAGCCAGGCGCTCAACTGGGCCGCCCACAACACCATGCCGGAGGAAAGCCCATCGGAGATCTCCGCCTGTGAACCCTATTTCATCAGCTCCCATTCCGGGGCCTCCGGCGCATGGATCAGCGGACCCAGGGATCTGGCTCCCGAGGCGCATCACTGGGGCTACGACAACATGACCACGGTAAAAGGATTGTTTGCCGCAGGGGATGCCTCAGGGGCCTCTTCCCATAAGTTTTCATCCGGATCCTTTACCGAAGGCAGGATTGCAGCCAAAGCGGCCATCGCCTTCTGCGTGGACCATCCCGATCTTCCATCCATCAGCGAGGAACAGATCTCAGTCCTGAAGGAGAAGGTACTGAAGCCGCTGGAAGTTTTTGAAGAACACAGCGCCTATACCAACGACAAGGATGTAAATCCCCACTACATCAAACCCAGGATGTTTATGTTTCGCCTTCAGAAAATCATGGATGAATATGCCGGGGGTGCCTCGGTGGGATTTAGAACCTCTGAGGCCTTGCTGACAAAGGGACTGGAGTACCTCCAATACATGAAGGAGGATGCGGAATCGCTGGCGGCGGCAGATCTGAATGAACTGATGCGCTGCTGGGAAAATGTGCACCGCATGTGGCAGGCGGAGTCACATCTGAGAACCGTTCTGTTCAGGGAGGAAACCCGCTGGCCCGGCTACTACTTCCGCACCGACCATCCCCGTATGAAAGAGGAATGGGAGGCATTTGCCAATTGCAGGTGGGATCCGGAAACAGGAGAATGGGAGATGATCAAACGCAGTATTCTAGAGAATTGACAGGCCCTTGACTACACAGACCCTGATCATAGGAGGTGGTATTGCAGGCATCACCGCTGCGCTGGAACTGGCCGAAGCCGGAAAGCCGGTGGTACTTATCGAAAAAATGAATTACCTGGGCGGAAACGTGTCGGGTTTCAACAACTACTTTCCCAAGCTTTGTCCCCCGGCCTGCGGACTGGAAATCAACTTTTCCCGCATTCGCTCCAATCCCCGCATCACCTATTATACCGGTGCCAGCCTAAGCAGTGTTTGCGGATCGGACGGGGATTTCAGGGTGAAGATCGCTTTGGAGCCACGGCTGGTCAACAACCAGTGCACCGCCTGCGGCTTATGTGCCGGGGTGTGTCCGGAGGAACGGCCCCCGGAACCGGGCAGAAAGGCAGGGGAAAAAGCCGCCTACATCCCCACGGGCCTTGCCTTCCCCATGAAATACAGCATCGATCCATTGGTATGTACCAGGGAAGCATGCGGTAAGTGCCTGGAGGTGTGCGAATATGATGCGATACAGCTGAATGCCGTGGCAGCTGAGGTGGAGATCCAGGTCCAGAAGATCCTGGTGGCCACAGGCTGGAGGCTCTATGATCCGGCTCGGATCGAAAACTATGGCTACAAAGAGACGCCAGATGTGGTAAGCAACCTGGATTTTGAAAAGATGCTTGCTGCCTGTACCCGGGACCATACCCGGCTCACCAGGCCCTCGGATGGCGCCAGTCCCAGGCGGATTGCTTTTGTCCAGTGCGCTGGATCCAGGGATGTTAATCACCTGCCCTATTGTTCGGCTGTGTGCTGCTCCGCCTCTTTGAAACATGCCCTGACCCTGGAATCGCAATATCCCGATCTGCACACAGAGATCTTCTACATTGATATCAGGCTCTCGGGAAGGAATGAAAAATTGCTGAAAGAGGTCGAAAGCAAAGACAGGATTACACTCACCAAGGGCAAAGTGGGGAAAATATGGCAGCAAGACCCGGGCAAGCCATTGGAGCTGGAGGTGGAGGATATTGGCCAGGGTACCCGGCGGCAGGATGCTTTTGACATGGTGGTGCTGGCCGTGGGACTTACTCCCAATCCTGTGGAGGCGGACCTGAAGGTCAATGAACACGGGTTTTACCTGTCCCGGCAGGAGCCTGGAATTGTAACGGCAGCCACCTGTAAACGTCCCATGGATGTCTCATCCGCGGTAAAGGATGCCACAGCGTCCGCCCTGAAAACCCTGCAGAGATAATGGCAAAAGGGAAAACACATATGGGCCTGGCCATTTGCACGGGTTGCGGCATCGGGGGGTGCATCGATGCAGAAAAGCTGGGTGTCTCAGCCAGGGAGGCCTTTGCAGGGATGGACTGTCTCACCCATAAGGCCCTCTGTTCCGAAGCAGGTCTCGGGGATCTCCATGTCTTTGTCCGCCAAAACGGAGTGGACAGACTGGCCGTGGCTGCCTGCACTCCCAGGACCAGGACTGCTGAATTCACCCTGGATGGAATCTATGTGGACAGGATCAACCTG
>CBDTYO010000538.1:0-2485 GCA_965364615.1 uncultured Bacteroidia bacterium | reverse complement strand
CGTCCATCGGGCATAACTTCAAGGAATTCCTGGACGAGGCCCGGAAACTTGCACCCGGCGCGCAGATCGCGGGATGTACCGGTGCGGGGGTCATAGGTAATGAAGGACCCAACCAGACGATGAAGGCCCTGGGAATCATGGCTATCAAAGGTCCAAAGAGTGAATTTGCAGTCACGGCTGTTGAATCCTGGGAGATCAAGAATCCAAAGGAGGTCACTACCAGTCTATCAAGGGATCTGTATCAATTGAATCCGGACACCAGGATGATCCTGGTTTTTCCACCAGCAATGATGTCAGCCGCAGATAAAATCATCGAAGGCATTGAATCCGTGTTTGGGCCAGAGGTCCCCATATTAGGAGGAATTGCCATAGATAATATGAAAGCCATCAGTTGCTTTCAGTTTTTCAATGACAGGATCATAGAGAAGGGTGCGTTGATGATCGGATTTAGTGATCCCACCCTGAAAGTATTCGCTCAGGCAAACCATGGAATGAAAGTGATGAAGGAGATGTCTTTTGAGGCGACACGTTTATCTGGCCATGAAGAGTCTTGAAGAGGCCAAAGAGTTGTTTTTTACCAACTTCGGGCCTGAACGGAGAGCCTGCCTGGAAGGTAATCGCCAGAACACTGGACATTCCTGAATCAACACCCTGGCAAGAATATGGTATGCTTGCCTTCCTTGCAAATGAACTTCCTGCACCCCTCCATGAAATTTTTGGGGAACAATACTACCTGAACGTACTCTTGGCTGATCCTGAAACAGGAGTGTTGAACTGCAACCGGACCATCACGCAGGGAAGTTATTTTTACCTGGCAAAAAGAGACGAAAAACTCATGTTCCAGGGTGTGGATCACATTGCTCAGCAAGTTGTTGGCCACCTGGAAGGGAAACAGCCTGCAGCAGTCTTTCATGCAGATTGCATCGTTCGGGGAAGAGTGAGTTTTGACCGGGTGTTGAATGACGAGATTGTCGCCCGCATGCAGTACCCACTTTGCCAGAGGCAAAAAATACCTCTGGAGAAGGTTTCTACAGTGGAGGTGAATATGCCCGTATCGGAGGGAAGAACATATTCAACATCTTCACCACCACCCTGAATGTACTTTACAGAGATTAGTTACAGACTACAAAAAACGCAATGCTACAGTTTTATTCCGGAAGTTCAGCCAATGTAAATTCCAGGAAAGCCATCCGGGAATGCCTGGAGATCGCCCTTAAGGGCGAAGCGAACCTGGACTGTGACCTGCTCATCATCCATTCGTCCATCGGGCATAACTTCGAAGAACTCCTGGGTGAGGCCCGGAAGCTTGCCCCCGGCGCACAGATCGCAGGATGTACGGGTGCGGGGGTCATCGGGAACAATGGACCCGACGAATCCATGAAAGCTCTTGCGATCATGGCGATCAAGGGACCCAAGGAGGAATTCTCCGCCGTGGGAATGGAGATCCCTGTGGATCAGACATCTCTACAGATGGGTATCATGCTGGGGGAAAAATTAGGAGAAAAGGTTCCAGGGATGAATATGATCCTGTTATACCCCTCGTTCACCGGAATCGGAGGATGCTGGAACGAGGTAATGAGAGGCATTGAATCCGTTCATGGTAAGGATGTTGCCATACTGGGAGGCCTCTCGGAAGATAACGGGAGATTCATCAGCGACTTTCAGTTCCTGGATGAACGGGTCATTGAAAAGGGCATTGTGGCTGTAGGGATAGCTGATCCTACCCTGGAAGTGATCAACCAGTCCAATCACGGACTGGATGTGATCGGAACAACTTTTGAGGTAACACGCTCAGACGGGAACAGAATCCTTGAAATGGACGGTGAACCAGCGTGGGCAAGATTGTTGAAAAAGCTTGGAATGCCGATGGGAACCTCCCCCTTTGACATCATAGCATTTGCTTCACTGGCCATGGAGATTCCTGAGAAATACCACGAAGAATACAGGAGCAAATATCTAATCGTATCGGGTGCGATGCCGGATAAAGATGGAAGTTTAGTGGCCTCGGTGAACTGCCCGGCCGGAACGAAGCTCTGGCTGATCAGAAGGAATGAGGAGTCCATTTTCAGGGGAGCCGAACAACTAGCCTCAGATCTGGTCGAACGGACGCGGGACAGGGAGGTAGTTGCCTTTCTGCATACCGAATGCGCCACCAGGGGCAAGCTTTCCTTTAACCAGATTGTAAAAGACAAACTCATTAAAAGCCTGCAATCCCCTTTTATTGAGAAAAGGAAAATACCCTGGCTGGGATTTTATGCCGCCGGACAAATCGCTCCAATTTGTGGTGACAACCAGGTGCATTTCTATACCTCTTCCTTGTTCCTGTTGACCAGAAAAGTAGTTTAAGTAACTCATAGTAAAATTATGCTCAAGTTTTATTCCGGCAGTTCAGCCAATGTAAATTCCAGGAAAGCCATGAGGGAATGCCTGGAGATCGCCCTGAAGGGGGAAAGCAACCTGGATTGTGACCTGATCATTATCCATT
>CBDTYO010000537.1:0-2489 GCA_965364615.1 uncultured Bacteroidia bacterium | reverse complement strand
CAAAGCGGTGGGGATCATCAAGAACGCCATCAAGGAGGCCATCCTGGACGGCGAGATCCCAAACCAGTATGAACCCGCATACCGGAGGATGCTGGAGGAGGGGAGGTCCCTGGGACTTACGGTCCAGCAGGAGACCGGGGTAAAACCGGATGAATCCGCAGCACCAGGGGCAGGTGATCGCTGAGCCCACCCAGGTATTTGTATCCGTGATAAGTCCTTTTGGGTTTCATCCCCCCATATATCTCATCCTTCATGAGCAGAAGAGGAAGGTCCAGGATCCTGGCTGAGAGTTGGACGGTTTTTGTACCCTGACGCCAGTAGGCCTGGTCGAGCTGACTCCAGGAGGCTTTGTATTTATAGGTGCCTCCCTGTGGCAAGGACGTTTCCGGCACTACCCGCAGCAGTGAATCACCCCCTACCTTTCCAGATTGCAAGGGTTTCAGGGAATATGATCCCGGTGCATCGTTGAAATCGCCTGTGGCCAGCAGGATGCTTTGGGTTCGGATCCTGTGCACAGAATCCATGCAATGTATCAGATGTCCGGCCTGGATCCGCCTGCTTTCCGCGGTGGCCCCTGCTCCCCGGTATTTGGAGACCAGATGCACGAGGAAAAGGTCCAGGGTATCGCGTCGACCGAAAGTAAACACCACATGTAACATATCACGGGTACCATCGCTCACAGCCCGGGAAGGGATGGTATTCCAGCCAAGAAGCCCGATGTGTTCCGGTCGATACAGGCAGGCCACATCCATGCCGCGGGGGTCCGGACTGTCGCTATGCAGGTAGGCATAGCGGTAAGGGGCCAGGATGGGATGATGGATCAGGTCCTCCAGGACCCTTGCCTCCTCCACCTCACAGAGACCTACCACGGCCGGAGGCTCCCAGCTTCCCGAGGCAATGATCACCTTGGACAGGGCGGTGAGTTTGGCTCTGTACCTGGACCAGTTCCAGTGACGGATTCCTTCGACGCTGAACTCCTCATCCCCGGAAAGCGAATCATTGTCAGGAAAGAACAGGTTCTCCACGTTGTACCATAACAATAACCGATCATCCTGGGTACTGTGTACGGTTTGGAGAAGGAACAGCAACCCCCAGATAAAAAACACTTTCATGGTATATTGATGGGAAAAGGGGCCGGAAATCAGCCTACCACTCAATTCTTTCGTAGGCGCCCAGGTCCGGAGCCTCATCATCCACACGGCTGTTCCCGTTCAGATCGAAGGGAAATCCGATGGCATGGGAGGCGAGACCCGCATCTATGGCCGGCGACCGCGTGTGCAGTTCATAGCTGACCGGTATTGAATCGAAAAGGGGATTCTGGTTGTTGATGATGTTTGCGAAAAGGGGGTCATCCAGGTAGCGGGAGCTATCTTCATGGATGCGGGTAAGGCAGTAGTCGAAGAGGTAGTTCAGTTGAAGATTGTCATAACTGTCTATCAAGATTTCCATGGCCTGTGACCCGTAAATGATGGAATTCCGGAACTCAGCATGGTCGAACACCCCCCCGGTATATACTTCCAGGATCCCCTCCTCATTGAGCGTTCCGAAATAATCGGTCAGCAGCAGTGCGGGCAACTGCCTGGTGGAAAATCCGGTGGGCCAGAAATTGGCAAAAGTGGAATGGGTAAAATGATAGTCACCCCCATATACCAGGGCCAGACAGCTTCCCCCGCAATCGCCTACCACCAGGTTGTGGCCGTTCACCTCGGCATTGAGCGCATAAATTCCACTGGAGCTCATGCGATTGATCAGGGTGTTGGAGATTTCCAGGTCGGGCATCGCCCCCGACTGGGGAGGAGCGCTGATCAACACCCCGATGGTCCCGTTGCGGATATCGGCATGTAAAATCCGGTTGTTGAAACTGCTGCCCGAGAGATAAATAAAGCCCCATTGTCCGGGTATCTGATCATAAAACTCCTCCAGGCGGTCTCCGCTGAATCCTATGGGATCGTCACGGGTGCCAAGCACCTGCAAGGATCCGTCCACATAGATCATGGCATCCTTGTGCAGGTAGACCCTGACACCGGGATCCAGGGTGAGCGATGCCAGGGAATCTACATATACATAATCGATGATCAGGTAGGGTTTATCTGCCTCCCAGATGGTGGGAACATCCACCTCAAGCTGCCCGATCATATGCACATCCTGTCCCCAGGCCACCAGGTCAATGTCCTGCAGGTTTCCATTGGTCAGAAACACAATGGAGTCCTGTATGCGAAGGATGTCATCTGAGCCATTGAGGGTAGCCTCCACAAACACATAGAGGCTGTCCCCGGGAGCTATTTCCACTCCGGAAAACTGAATGCCGGGATTTCCGTCCACATTGACCCGGAACACCGAAGCGGCACCCCCTGCCAGACTGATATCATCAATGCTGATGAACTGATTGTGGGGATTTTTTACCCGGAAGGACTTGGTCACCGTTCCCACGGTGGTAAAGACCGTATCAAAAAAGAGGGTGTCCAGCGTGAATGTGAGCCTCGCCTGCT
>CBDTYO010000536.1:0-2492 GCA_965364615.1 uncultured Bacteroidia bacterium | reverse complement strand
TTCTGTGTTTCCGTTTTCAAGCCATGCGACGATGGGTGTTCCCTGAAAAAGCACGATTTCAGGCCTTGATACCGGGTTGTACATCCGGAATCCCGTCCCCAGGTCTTCATATTTCTTGGTGCCGTTGGGAATGGATCCTTTCATCACATACAAGTACTGCTGTTGTGAAAAGACTGTATACCATGCATCATCATCCCCGGTAATGTCTGTTTTGGAACCCACACTGGTATAGGTGACGGTCCATCCTCCGTTCAATTCAATCCTGTCGCCTACTCCCACCAGGCTTCTGATATGCAGCATATCATAGGTAGAAGGCATGCCATCCGAATACTTGCAGGAAAAACTCATGTATGGCAGCCCCATGGCCATGGTGGCCCTTGGAAACCATTGATTGTAAAGGAGGGTGCCGGTCATGCTCACCCAGTTGCCATTTACATTGGTTCCATAGCCGTAGTCATAGCTGTCATCGTTCCAGGTAGCAACCACCACGGATCCTCTCACATCGATGTCAGGATAGTGGCACTGGTTGGTGGCGTGAGCTACGTTGGACCATTGGCTTCCTGTCCATTTTTCCACAATGCCTTCATCTATATTCAGATCGGGACGCGGTTTTCGATAAAACACCACCAGCACCGAACCATCTCCGGCTATGCTGGCTTCGGTCACATTGTCTGTGGTGACTGAGGACAATGTACGCCATTGATATTCTTCCGAATCCCGGGGTGCCGGTAAAGAAAGACCGGATTCTGTAAGCGGCTTGATTTGTAAACCGGCAGGAATGTCTTTTTCCACATGAGGCCTGATCTGAGCGTTCGTCACAAGATAAGAGCCGATGAGCAATGCGATGGTGAGGGTGTTTATTTTCATAGAATGTGCGTTTACCGACCATTGAATACATTCATTTACATTCGCTGCGACCTGCCAGAATGATCGTTGCAATAAATTGCATATTTTTTACAAGATATCCAAACGACCATGCCTGGCCATTCACCGCAAATCAATCAGTAGACATTCACTGTTCATAGCCGTTGCTGATGTTGGTAAAGCTTGCAAAAGTCTTAGAATCCGGACAGGATTATGTATTTTCCGGGCATGGATTCGACTGAATGGTTCCGAGGAGCCGTCATCTATCAGGTGTTTATCGACCGGTTCAACGGGGTTCAACAGGTGAAGAACACCCATGATTTCCTGGGGGGCAATCTCCGGGGTGTAATGGAGAAACTGGATTACCTGGAGGACCTGGGGATCAACGTGATCTGGCTTTCACCCTTTTATGAATCCTTTTCCTACCATGGATACCATATCACGGATTTCAAAAAAGTGGATCCGCATTTTGGGGTACTGGATGATCTGAAAGGCTTGATAGAAGAGGCAAGGAGGAGGGGGATGAGGGTGATAGCAGACCTGGTTCCCAATCATTGCTCCGCACATCATCCCTTCTTCAGGGATGCGGTACAGAACAGGGAGAGCAGTTACAGAGACTGGTTCATCTTCGATCGGTGGCCGGACCGGTACCTGAGCTTCCTGGATTTCAAAGAATTGCCGAAAATAAACCTGGACCATCCCGAAGCCAGGGAGTATATGATCGGGGTGGGTGAGTACTGGCTCTCCATGGGCCTGGACGGGTTCCGGCTGGATCATGTGATCGGTCCTTCCCACGGATTCTGGAAAGCCTTTCGCCATGCGGTTGAAAAGAGATTCCCGGAAGCCGTGCTCATCGGGGAAGTCTGGGCTTCGGGTCTGGACAGGCGGCATTTCAGGACCACCGGGATCCGGAAAAAGAACCTCAGGAGACTTTTCGGGATCTCGCAGGAAATGATACAGCTGGAATATGCCTCCGAGTTACACGGTGTACTGGATTTCGAGTTACAGGGCATCCTGCAGGATGCAGTATCCAACGGGCTTGATCCGCTTACTGATCCGGAGATCCGGCGCAGGATCTCCCTGCATTTTGAAAAAGTCCCCCCCGGTTATATGATGGTCACCTTCCTGGATAACCATGACATGAACCGTTTCATACGATACTGCAACGGGGACGTACAACGGTTGCTCCGTGCCTTTGAGACCTTGTTTTCCCTTGGTAATCCGGTGGTCATATATACCGGTACCGAAAACTGTATCCCGAACAAGGGTGATGTCTTCACATCCGGGCCCCACTCCGATCTGCAGGTGAGGGCGCCTGTGGACTGGAGCAAGCTGAACCAGGAGTTCCTGAACGGGTTCAGATCGATGGCTGATAAGCGGAAGCAAGAATCCCTGATCCCCCGGGGACCTGATGACACTTCGCGAGATATCTGAATGGGAAAGCGACGGGGACGGAGGCTTTCATTGGCGCCCGGACAAAAAAAGAGCCAGATCGTTCAGACCTGACTCCCTGGGACTATGTTCAGAATAGTTTTTTCTAATTTCCTGTGGATGTGGAAGTTTCTTCCTCCACTGTCAGTGCAAAATCAAGCGTGAGGCTTCCTTCAACTATCTCCACGCCTTCTACG
>CBDTYO010000535.1:0-2495 GCA_965364615.1 uncultured Bacteroidia bacterium | reverse complement strand
GACGCCGCGCGGTTCGGTCGCGCGCCAGTCGTCAAGGAAACCCTGAACACCCTTTTCAGCCTGCTGCCCCAACAGGAGATGCAAGAACAGGGGGTGAGACTCCTGGGAGCTACCCTGTCCAATTTCCAGGTCGAAGAGCAGAAGACTTCCCAACAAATTGAGATTGATTTTGATGCGGAATAAGCCCCATATATGAGCATGATCAGACTCCATTCCTCTCCCCTGCAGGGATATACGGATTTCCGCTTTCGAAATGCCTACCACAATTACTTCGGGGGGATCGACCAGTACATGGCACCCTACATTCGATTGAAAGGAAGCCAGGAGATCACGCCTGCCCAGGAACGGGATATATCGCCCGAAAACAATTCCTCCTTAAACCTGATCCCCCAGGTCATGGCCAAAGACCCGGAGATGTTTTTGCATGTGGCCCACTACCTTCAAAACCTTGGGTATCGGGCATTGAACTGGAACCTGGGATGCCCCTATCCCATGGTGGCAAAAAAAGGCATGGGTTCCGGAATGCTTGCCAGACCTGACCACATTGACGCTTTTCTGCAAAGGGTAGGGCCCGGAACAAACATGCAGCTTTCCATCAAAATGCGCCTGGGATATGAAAATTCAAGCGAAATTCTGGGTGTGCTGCCTGTGCTGGAAAAATACCCCCTCTCCTACATTGCCATCCATCCCCGAATCGGGAAGCAGCTATACAAGGGAGAAGTGGACCTGGGTGCCTTCGAAGCGTGTCTCAGTCAGAGCTCCCATACCATTTTCTACAATGGGGATATTACCAGCGTCCGGCGCTACCGGGAATTAAAAGATCGCTTTCCGGGCATCCGGCACTGGATGATCGGCAGGGGCCTGCTGGCCGATCCTTTTTTACCATCCATGATCAAAGCCGATGATGCTGAATATCCCGAAAACCGATACGAAGTCCTCCGGGCATTTCACGACAAACTGTTTGCTTCCTACGAAAAAGCCTTGTCGGGACCCAAACATCTTCTGATAAAAATGTATTCCTTCTGGGAGTATTTGATCGCGTCATTTCCCTTTTCAAAGAAAGGCCTGAAAAGAATCAGGAAGGCGCAAACACTCAAAAGATATAAAGAGGTCGTAGATGAACTATTCAAAGAAGAAACTTCCCATTGGCTTAAACCCGGGACTTAACGGAATGATTCAGCTCCAGCCTGCATCATAAGGCAATGCCGTAGGTAAGCTTGACAATCAGCTGGTTCTGGTCCTGTTGCCACCTGTCTTCCAGTTTGGGTTGGATGTTATGCTTGTACACGACGAACAGGTCGCCCAGGGGGGCAAAGGTCCACCGGAGCCTGGAGTAGGTTCCCACGGTACTTGATTCATTGTCGTACTGAACAAAAACACTCACATTAAGGTCCGAACTGATGTTCAGTGCGGTTCTGACCGCCATCAGCTCCTTCTTAAAATCACCGGCAGGGATCTTTCCGAGGTTGTTTTCATAGATAAACTCCAGCACCAAAATGGACATCACCCTCCAATTCAGGCTCAGGTCAATTTGATCCAGCCGGCCGCCGTAAAACCCGCCAAAGGTATAGGAAGCCCTGCCATTGAGAGCCCTTTTGCTGGCCGTGGTGGCTTCCAGTTGATTCCTCATGAAGTGATATCCCCCCGGGTCAATGATGACTCCTTCTGCGATTTCAAACGGGATTTTCAGGTATTCGCCCTGGGGCTGAAGGCTGAATTCGATCCCGTCGCCGCTCTCCAGACTCAAATTCAAAGGAGTGAGGGATACCCGGTAACTTTCCCAGTCACCATTCATATCCGTGATAAGGGAGGGCATGAACTGGAACTTATACTGTCGAATCCATGGGTTATCGGGACGCGGCATATAATCCACTTTCGCCTCATAGCTGGAGATACCCCTGCGGGTGACAAATCCCATGGAAGGATCAAAGGCATCTCCCACGCGCCTGTACTGTAAAAACCAGTCCCACAGGTCGTTGGGATAGTCAATCTTGAACCCTACAGCGGTGTTGTCCCCTGCAAGCCCCTCCCGGTGGTTGACCATGCCCCAGACCCCCACCAGGAAATTTTTGCTGCCCTTCAGTGCCGAGGTCTGGTAGGTGAAATCCACACCGGTGGTCCAGGCCTGATGGCGTGCTCCGGGATCTCCCAGGGTGGCGATCATCCCCACCGAGGATTCCTTCAGGATATTCTGCTTGATCCTGACCACTCCCATTTTGGATCCCGCAACCAGGGAGTCCACAGCACCTGTTTGGGTAATCAGGCTCCCGAAATAGGTGTTTTTCACCTTTCCGTTCACCTTCCCCCCCCATTGGATGGGCACCTCATTGCCCTGGTATAAGCCAATCCTGCGGCTGTAAAATGGCATCAGGGAACGGCCCAGGCTGATCCCGAAATCAAATATATCGGCCCCCTCCAGGAAAAACGGCCGTTTCTCCGGAAAGAACAGCGTGAAGCGATTGTTCACGTCGAGCTGCGCGACATCCGCCTCGATC
>CBDTYO010000534.1:0-2512 GCA_965364615.1 uncultured Bacteroidia bacterium | reverse complement strand
CCACATCGTCGGGATTGATGTCAGAAATACCTGTTCCGTAGTCGTTCCTCCGGTAGTTGGCGGTCCCAGATCCGGCTGCAGAACCAAATCCGGAGTTATCCACCGGGATCCCGTCCACCACATACAATGGCTGGTTGTTGCCGGTAAGGGAATTGTTCCCCCGGATCACCACCCGCGATCCGCTTCCCGGTCCGGAGGTGGATTGGGTAATCACCACTCCTGCCACGCGACCGCTCAGCTGATTGATCACATTGGATTCCTTGACCTGGTTGAGATCTGCTCCTGCAACTTCGGTGACCGCATAACCAAGTGCTTTCTTTTCCTTGGATAATCCCAGGGCAGTGACCACCACTTCATCCAGGGCCTCAGCACTGAGTGCCATGTCAAGATCGATGACCGTCCTGCCATCGATATTCACTTCTAGGGTTTGATAACCTACAAAAGAAAAGATGAGTACATCGTTCGGATCCGGGGCGGTAATGGAGTATTGACCATCCGTGTTGCTCACCGCACCTTGTGTAGTGCCTTTCACGACGATGCTGGCTCCGGGAAGTGCACTTCCGTCATCGGCAGAAGTAATCCTCCCTGTTACTGTATGCTGGGCATATGCACCGCAGGCATACAAGAGCAGGAAAATTAACAATAGCTTTTGTTTCATAGTTGTGTAGTTAAGGTTATTAATGAATCACATATGTTGTACGGAAATTGATGTTCCGTGAGGATATTCCATGGCTTTATTCATTTCTAGACAACAAACCTTCCATGACCACAATGGCACTGCCCAGCACAGAGGCCTCCTGCCCCAGTTTGGCTGTCTCTATTTTCAAATCATGAATCAATAGGGGATTGCAAAAAGAGTTCAGTGCGTTTTGGATGGGAGCGATGGTATATTGTTTTGCATCGGCCATCCTTCCCCCCAAAACAATGAGCTCAGGATTTAGGATTTGAACCAGGGCCGAGATTCCTTTCCCCAGTTCATATCCCACTTCGTAGAGTATTTTGATGGCAAACTGATCGCCCTGGTTGGCAGCGCTGATGATAATGGCAGGATCCACATGATCCTTTTGCGGATCCATGGCCCTGAAAATGGAAGACTCACTTCCATTTTTCATCCCTTCCCTGGCAAGTATGGACAAAGCAGTGGCAGAGGCCACCGTTTCCAGGCAACCCTGTTTGTTGCACCAACATAACTTGCCATTGTTCACGGCAGGAATATGACTGAATTCACCAGCAAACCCCCTGGATCCCCGATAGATTCTCCCGTTGATGATCAAACCCAATCCAATGCCCCAGCTATGAAGCAATACCATGGCATTTTTCTTTCCCCTGGCATGACCATGCCAATATTCCGCCATGGCAAGCACATTGGCATCATTTTCCAGAAAAACAGGACAGGAGAGTCTTTTGCTCAGGTTATCGACCAGCGCCTCTTTTGGGTTATATAAGTAACTATAATTGATTCCTTTACGAGCATCTATGGCTCCCGGCATATCCAAACCCACCCCAATCAGTTTTTCCCTGTCGATCTTTGAATCAGCAAGCAGCTTCCCGGCATAATCAATGATGCGGTCCAAGTAAGCGAAATCATCCTGAAACCTGATCTCATGGCTAACGATCCCTGTGCGATTATTCATGTTGCTGTCCAGGATGGCAAGCCGCACTTGAAATCTTCCTATATCAATACAGAGAATAAAAAAGGAGTCCTCACGCAAACCATACTTGTTGGGCCTTCTGCCCCCGGTGGAATCCCCCTGCCCCTTGTCCTCGACCACCCCATTGGACATCAATTCATTGAGATTGGCCTGCACGGAGGGGTTGCTGAGTTTAATGTGGTGGGCAATGTCATTGCAGGTACTCTCCCCATGCAGAAACAGGCACCTTATGATCCGCTGTTTCGAAAGGTGTTTTTTCTTTTCAACGCCTTTTAGTGGGTCCGAGTAGCTTTTATCGAAGTATTTGAGCATATGATCCAGAGACGAATAGCTAATTTAATGATATTATTAGGAACTTTCCAATACTTTTCTAATTTTTATATTATGTTTTAAATACATAATAAATGTATTTTTTACATTTATCACCTTGAATCAAAAGAACCATGTAAAACACGATCATGAACAAACTCTTCATTCTTCTATCACTGGCATGGTTGACAGCCTGCCATCCTTCCGCTGAAAAACTATCTGATATCAAAGTCCCTGTGTACGCCTGGATGGGAGGTCCAGGAGTTGCCACAGACAAAGAGATAAGGGCCGAGTTCAAGGACCTGAAAAGCAAAGGCATCATAGGGCTTATGTATAACGGAGGACACGATCCTGAAACCTACAAAAGGGTGGGAGCCATCGCCAAGGAAGCTGGATTGGAATTCCATGCCTGGATTCCCACCCTGGTCCAGGGAGAAAACCCAAAATTGCCCCCCCATCTATATGCCATCAATGGATTGGGGGAATCCGCATTTGATAAACCAGCCTATGTGGATTATGCTCAGTGGCCGGTCAGCTTCCTGCCGCGAGGG
>CBDTYO010000533.1:0-2525 GCA_965364615.1 uncultured Bacteroidia bacterium | reverse complement strand
CCCAGGGCCAAACTGGCTGCGATGAACTGGGCCATGGACCGGGGCGTGGGCCTGGTAGTGGATAAACTGGAAACTGAAGGACTCCGGGACCATACCCTCATATTCTTTCTGAGCGACAACGGGGGAGCCTCCAACAACAGCTCTTCCAATCTTCCCCTGAAAGGATTCAAAGGCAATAAATTCGAAGGGGGCCACCGAACCCCCTTCATCCTCTCCTGGCCGGGAAGGATCGCCGGGGGAAACACCTATGACGGTTTGTCCTCCTCCTTGGATATTTTTGCTACTTCCCTGGCCGTGGCCGGTCTGGAAAAGAGTCCGGGGAAGCCGCTGGATGGAGTGAACCTGATTCCACACATTGACGGTGAGCTTAGATCAGAACCACACCAGAAGCTTTTCTGGCGCAAGGAGAAAATGGCTGCCGTGCGTGAGGGCAAATACAAACTGATCCGCCTGGAAGATTATGGATACAGGCTCTATGACCTGGAGAGGGACCTGGGTGAACAGGTGGATATTTCTGAAAGCCATCCTGATCTGCTGGCTGAGCTCAAAAAATCCTTGGAAACCTGGGAGACAGAGCTCATGAATCCGCTGTGGCATGAATCTGATCCCTGGCAGCGGGTCACATTTGAGATCCATAAGGCTTTGATGGAAAACAGGGAGGTCACTATCAAGAGCCCTGCCGACCTGAAAATACTTGAAGAATGAACCATAAATAACATGCTGAACCATGAAATACATGAGCCCCATCCTGATCTTTGTCACCCTGGGAATTATTAATTCCTGCAATACGAAACAAAAACCCCTTGAAAACCAGGCTCCGCCCAATGTGATTATCATCCTCACCGACGATCAGGGGTACTGGGATGTGATTATCATCTACGCCGATGATCTCGGCTATGGGGATGTGGGAGCCTATGGAGCCACGGAAATACAAACTCCAAGCATTGACTGGCTCGCAGAAGGCGGAATACGCTTCACCAATGGATATGCTTCTTCAGCTACCTGTTCCCCAAGCCGTTATGCCCTGCTGACGGGGGAGTACCCATGGCGGAATGAAAATGCCAAAATTCTTCCTGGCACCGCACCTTTGATCATCGATGTCACCCAGATGACTCTCCCGAGGATGTTTGGTGAAATGGGCTACCATACCGGGATCGTGGGAAAATGGCACCTGGGACTTGGCGATGGCCAGGTGGATTGGAATATGCGGATATCCCCGGGACCCAACGAGGTTGGGTTTGACTATTCATATATCATGGCAGCCACCCAGGACCGTGTTCCCACGGTGTATATTGAAAACGGCCTGGTGGTGGGACTTGATCCCGAAGATCCCATTGAGGTCAGCTATGGCGAGAATTTTCCCGGGGAACCTACAGGCAAAGAAAACCCGGAAATGTTAAAAATGAAGTGGCACCACGGGCATGCCCAAAGCATTGTAAACGGAATTTCCAGAATAGGGTATATGAGGGGCGGAACAGCGGCAAAATGGGTGGATGAGAACATGGCCGACACCTTTCTGGTAAAGGCTCAGGAATACATTGTAGAGCACAGGGAGGAACCGTTCTTCCTGTATTATGCAATGCAGCAGCCCCATGTACCCCGGACACCCCATCCCCGTTTTGTGGGTAAAACCGGCTTGGGTCCCAGGGGGGATGTGATCGTGGAAGCTGATTGGTGCATTGGTGAACTGATCGGAACCCTGGAGGAAGAAGAACTCCTGGGAAATACCCTGATCATCCTATCCAGTGACAATGGGCCGGTGCTCAATGACGGCTACTTTGATGATGCCGTGGAAAAGGTGGGCAATCATACCCCGTCAGGCCCCCTAAGGGGGGGCAAATACAGCCTCTATGAAGCGGGAACCCGGGTACCGTTTATTACCTACTGGCAGGGCCGGATAGAGCCCTCGGTATCACATGCACTGGTATCGCAGGTGGACCTGCTGGCCTCTCTGGCCACGCTGGCCGGCAGCCAGGTGACCGGCACTGACAGCCAGGACCTCTTGAAGGTATTTCTGGGGGAGGGTGACCGGGGGAGGGATGAATTGATCCTGGAGGCAAGCACCAGAACGGCCCTTCGAAAGGGGGACTGGAAAATGATACCGCCCTACAGGGGACCGGCCATCAACAGGAATGTGAACATTGAACTGGGCAACTCCGATGAATATCAGCTCTTCGATCTGCAGGATGACCTCGGCGAACAGCATAACCTGGCTGGAACCCGGGAAGAAGAACTCCAGGAAATGATGGCCGTTTTCAAGAAGATACGTGGAAACGAACATGGCAACACAGAGCCCCTTGAACTAGAATAGGACGCTATCTGCGGACGTTTTTAGGAGTGCCCCTTCCCCTGCAGGTGTTTTTGAACCTGGAGAAAATTGAAATGTCATATTTTTCTTAAATTATATCCCCATGAAACATCCATATGTTGTATGCTGCCTCAGCTTAATGGTGCTGGTATTTGCCTGCTCGGGCAAGAACCAGGAGAGCAGGAAGGGGCCAAACCTGTTGATCATTCATACAGAT
>CBDTYO010000532.1:0-2526 GCA_965364615.1 uncultured Bacteroidia bacterium | reverse complement strand
CCCTGGTGATGACTGGGCGATCGGACGGGTCCCTGGTACTGAACACAGTGACTTCCTCCACCGCGGGGCTCACCTTGACATCCACATCAAACTCCTCCAGGAAGAAGGAATGGCCGGTATCATCGGAGGAAAAAGTCAGATGCAGCGTGTCGCCCCGGTTACAGCGGATCACTGCCGGATCTTTTCCATACCGGAAATTCCGGATATGGATGTGGCGGGCCACCGGATCCGGGGTGAAGAACTGACAGACGATGGCAGGAACCAGACCTAAGGCCAGAACCAGGGCAAACTTTTGAATCCGGTTGGGGACTTGCTTCATAAATCGCTTGGAATCCATCAGACGGAGCGTAAAAGTAGCTATTTTTTAGCTTCTTTAAGCACGCCCCGGATGACGAAAGGTTTCCAACAGAAGAAACGAGATTATAAATTCGATGGCCTGATCTGTGTCCCGGTGTAGCCAAAACAAATGGTTTTTCTGTGCGGTGTGTGAAGAATCCTTAAGCCCGGGCACCTACCTGTTCAACTGGTAAACCCGCACGCTGTCGCGGTTCATACCGGCCACGATCACCGGCTCCTCACCCTTCAAATACAAAAGAGATTCCACCATGCCATGAAGCACCAGGCCGCTTTCCGAAGAGGTCACCACCTGTTTCAGGGACCGGCCATCCTTGCTCACCAGCAACAAACCTTTGATGGCGTCGTAGTATCCGGTGCCGATGTCGTAGGTGTGGTCGTTTCCAGCCAGCAAAACATCGGGCAGGCCGTCGTCGTTGAAATCTTCCACCAGGGTTCTGGATACCACCGATAGCTGTGCTTCTACGGGAAGTTCCTCCCAGCGGAACGTGCCCCCTTCGTTCCACAGGATGTGGCTGGAGGTGGTATTCACATGGAAGATGTGATCGATGCGCTGCTTCATTTCGTCGGTGAGCATTTCCGCGAAGGTGGTGTGGCCGAAGGTCACATAGCTTTTGAACCGGCTGGCAAAATAGGAGGATTGACCCACCAGTTCGTCGAAGTAATTGACCGGAAACTCTTTCATCACGTCGTGCTGGTCCCTCCAGTATCCGGTGGATATGGGATCGATGGAGCCGTTGCGGTCCAGGTCAAAGGCATAGATCCTGAGGGGAAAGGTATCGCTCACCGTGAAGCGGTGGTTGTTCCCCAGGTTCCCGGCCAGGTAATCCTCATCCCCGTCCTGGTCGAAATCCCCTGCGGTGATGCAATACCAGATACCGTGCTTATTGTCTATTTCAGGCAGTTCCTGCATGGCAAGCTTGCTCCCTTCCAGATTCTTTAAGAATTTGAGAGAATTATATTCCCTGGATACCACCAGGTCTTCCCAGCCATCTCCATCGTAATCGCTCCAGGTGGCATCGGTCACCATCCCCAGATCCAGCCTGGAAGCATGCTCCGGTGCATAGCTCCCGTTTTCGTTGATAAGGATCCAGGAGTCCCTGGAAAAGGGAAAGCTTTTGTAAGCCACACGGGCACCCAGGAAGAGGTCCTGGTCTCCGTCATGGTCCATATCAAAAGGCCGGATCACAGAGGCGATGAAGGGATCCACCGGCAAGGCGATCCTGCGAAAGCTCCCCTCTTCGTTGAGATAGAGGTAGTGCCTGTAATCGTTTTCCGTGGGGGCTTCATAGCCTCCTGCCAAGGCCACCACATCATTGTCCCCGTCCTGGTCCACATCGAGGATGGCAAATCCGGACTCCGAAAAGGCTTTCTCCCCGGTGAGCCCCTGAAGCTTACCTTCTTTAAGACCCGAATCACCACCCAGGAATACCCGCGTGGGATGCATGTTGGTGGATCCCACCAGGATGTCCTCCCATCCATCTCCATTGAGATCGCCCTGCTCCATGCGGGGACCGATCTGGGAGAATTTGTGGGGCAAGATGTTCTGGGAATGGAAGTAGTCGATGTAGTCTTCCTGCTGATGCAGGTAATCCATCAGGCCCTCCCTGCGGCTGAAGAGAAAGTCCTGACCCTGACCGGTGGATACGGGTTCCGTATCAGCGGCCCCTGCTTCCTCCACCTCGATCACCTGGTTGGCTTCAAAGGAGCCCAGCAGGCTTACCTTTCCGGAGGCGGGCCAGGTGATCCTCACAGAATCGATCACTTTGTCCGTTCCGAGACCAAAGTGGACCACAGGATCCACCGTGGATATATACCCCCGGGAAAGAAATTGCTCCTGGAACTGGTAATTCCCGCCGCACCACAATTCAATCTTGGCCCCATAGGCTTCCGGATTCTCCCTGGTCCCATGAAGAATGATGCGAAAATAATTGGCCGATCCTTTGTGATTCTCCGAGGTGGTGTTTTTATAGACCCTGGAAGGTTTGGGTAGCGGCCGGGGAGGAACTTGACCGGTTGAAGAGAGCCCTGCTTCGCGCCTATCGGGAGCGGGGGACCGGCTGTTCACCTGGGGCGAGCGCGCGATGACAGACCTGCTGCCGCGATGCCGTTGCGTGGCGACGATGAACTCTTCCGTGGCCATCATTCCGAGGCCGCCGTAGCCAAGCTCCA
>CBDTYO010000531.1:0-2526 GCA_965364615.1 uncultured Bacteroidia bacterium | reverse complement strand
AACATACCCGCCAAGGGAATGTGGAATAGGCACATTTACCCATAACCTGCTTGATTCGGTTTTACAAACCAAACATGCGTCCAAGCTTCATTTCGAAGCGTTTGTGGTGGCAGTAGATGATCATAACCTGAGCTATGATTACCCACCAGAGGTCAAATTACGTGTAAGGCAGGAAAACCAGCAAGACTATTTAAGGGCTGCCAAATACATTAATTTGAGTGGGGCAGATATTTGTATACTTCAACATGAGTTCGGAATCTATGGAGGGCAAAACGGGGTGTATATCCTCCCCCTGTTGCACCGCCTGGAGATCCCCATGGTAGTGACCCTGCACACCATTCTGAAAACCCCCAGTTACAATGAAAAGGCGGTGTTGCAGGAAATTGGAAAAATGGCGCAGAAGATCGTGGTTATGAGTCTGAAAGCCATTGAATTCCTGGTGGATATTTACGATATACCCCGCGAAAAAATTGCCCTCATAGAGCATGGAGTGCCTGATATCAAGTTTAGTCCGTCCAAATCAAAAGAAGAATTCAAGCTGGGTAGCAAAAATGTATTGCTCACATTTGGATTCATTGGCCGGAATAAAGGCATTGAAACGGTCATCAATGCCCTTCCCGACGTGATCCAAAGACACCCGGATGTGGTATACATCATATTGGGGAAAACCCACCCCAATGTAATACGACATTCCGGAGAGGAATACCGCATATACTTGATGCGGCTGGTGAAAAAGCTGCAATTGCAAAACCATGTTTTGTTCTTGAATCAATTCATAGATGTTCAGGATCTATTCAAGTACCTGTCCGCCACAGATATCTATATCACCCCCTATTTGAATGAATCGCAAATTACCAGCGGAACGCTTTCCTATGCCGTTGGGGTTGGGGCTGCTGTGCTGTCAACACCCTACTGGCATGCCGCAGAGTTGCTGGCAGACGGCAGAGGAAGGCTTTTTGATTTTGGTGATACCGGGCAACTCTCATCCACCATCAACGAGCTTTTGGATCAACCGGCGGAGCTGGACAAGCTGAAAAAGACTGCGCTGGAATACGGAAGAAATTTTACCTGGCCAAAAACCGGAGAGAAATATGTTAAGCTACTTAAGGCCATTCTGGAAACAGGATACAGGCCAAATACAAAGAATGATACAGTACTGGACTTTCTTATTCTGCCTCCCTTTTCACTGGTCCATATCAATCGCTTAACGGACGATACCGGTATCATTCAACACGCTAAATTTGGCATTCCGAACCTGAAGGAAGGCTACTGTCTGGATGATAATGCAAGGGCCCTGTTGATGGTATTGATGGCCTTCCGCCAGATGAAAGATGACAGGGCGCTTGAATTATCCCCCGTCTATCTGAGTTACATTCATTATATGCAGAACAAGGATGGAACCTTCAGGAACTTCATGAGTTTTAACAGAAACTTTCTCGATGAAGTGGGATCCGAAGATTCCTTCGGCAGGACCATCTGGGCGCTTGGATACTTGCTTGGCAATGCTCCCAATGATGCCTATTTTCAGGCAGGGAGCGGGGTGTTTTTTCATGCTGCACCCAATTTCGAGAAGTTAACATCCATCAGAGGCATGGCCAATGCCATCATTGGGATCTGCTACTACCTGAAAACCAATCCTTCCGATGATTCCATGACCGAAAGGTTAAGAAACATGGCTTTTAAGTTAATCACCCATTACCGGGAGAATGAATCTCCCGATTGGCAGTGGTTCGAATCGCTGTTGGCTTATGATAACGGAATTTTACCGCTTGCGCTTCTGCATGCAGCAGACATACTGAATGACGATCGGGTGAACGAGGTGGCCTTTGCTTCCATGGACTTCCTGACCTCCCTTACCATGAAAGATGACTACCTGTCGATCATCGGAAACGAAACATGGTACAAGAAAGAGGGAGAGCGGTCTGTATTTGCCCAACAACCCATTGATGCCATGGCCATGGTTTTGATGTATCAGCAGGCCTACCACCTCACCAAGGACAAAGAGTACATCAAAAAGCTCTACACCTCATTTTTGTGGTTTCTGGGTGAAAACGACCTGCGAATGAGCCTGTATGATTTTGAAACAAAGGGCTGCTGCGATGGATTTGAAAGCTATGGGGTGAACAGGAACCAGGGAGCCGAAAGCTCACTGGCCTATTTAATCTCCCATTTAACTGTGCTGCAGGCCTATGAAGGGGCTCACAAGCATGACCCATAGCACCTTTGATCATGAAAATAGCCATACTATCACCCGTCGCCTGGAGAACACCTCCCAGGAAATATGGTCCCTGGGAACAGGTATCCTCCAACATTTCAGAAGGATTGGTTGAAAGGGGGATTGATGTAACTTTATTTGCTACAGGCGATTCAATGACCCATGGCAAACTGGCCTCAGTCATTGATCAACCCTACGCCGAACACCCGGAGGTCGACCCCAAAGTAGCAGAGTGCCTTCACATCAGCCACCTGATGGAGCAGGCCAGTGATTTTGATATCATCCATAACAATTTTGATTTTCTGCCACTG
>CBDTYO010000530.1:0-2527 GCA_965364615.1 uncultured Bacteroidia bacterium | reverse complement strand
AGCAAAGCCTGGTCCACCGGGATGTCAAAGCCGGCAACATTCTGATCGACCGGATACAGGGAGTTCTGGAGAAGAACGACGTAAATCTGACCCGTTTCGAAAACATTGGGGTCAATGTGATGAACGACAACATCTATGTGCCGGTGAAAACCATGTTGATGCGTTACCAGAACAGGGCCCTGGTGGGTACCAGGATCAAGGGCAGTGACGGAATGTTTGTCGGCCGCGGCATGGCCATAAGTTTCGGATCTTCGGCGGGAGGGAATGAATCCAACAACTACAACCAGTTGGACCGGATCATTGTCCAGGTAAATGAATCGAGCGAGTTGAATGCCTCCACCGACCTGCTGGCCAGGTTGCTGTTGAGACGGCACGAGGAAGTGAAAGACTTTGAGATCACCGTACCGGAATTGCTTTTAAAGCAGGAGCAAAGAACCAAAGACATCTTCAACATCGTTTTGGGAGCCATTGCCAGCATTTCCCTGCTGGTGGGAGGCATCGGCATCATGAACATCATGTTTGCTTCTGTGATGGAACGGATCAAGGAGATTGGAACGCGCCTGGCCATCGGGGCACAGAAGCGGGATATTGTTGTGCAATTCCTGGCCGAGGCTGTTTTGATCAGTGTAAGTGGAGGACTGGTCGGCGTAATTATCGGGATCACGGCTTCCTGGCTGATAACCAAATTTGCCGATATCCTGACCCTGGTCACCCCCATGAGCGTCGTTATTTCATTTGCGGTTTCTGCGTCTGTTGGAGTTATATTTGGATATTCGCCGGCCAAAAGGGCTTCCGAAAGGGATCCCATTGAATCTTTAAGGTATGAATAATATGTTTCGAATTGTATTAATTTGCGCGGGCCTGACGCTGGGAATCCTGGCGTCCGCCCAGACGCAGTCTCAAGCTGAGGTGATTGAACTTACACTTACTGAGGTCATTGATGTGGCGCATGAGCAATCCCTGATGGCACTGATGTCGAGGCACAGGTTTCGCAGTTCTTACTGGGAATTCAGGGCCCATAAGGCCAGCACCCGGCCCGGCCTGACCCTGGAAGGGACCTTGCCCTCATTGACCAATGCCACCGAGAGCGTAATACAGCCAGATGGTACCGAAGAGTTTGTGGAACGATCCTTTATGAGGACCTCTCTGGATATGCAGCTGAACCAGAACATCTGGCTCACCGGGGGTCGGGTGTTTATATCATCGGAAATCCAGCGGAACGATAATTTTGGACAGGAGCCCCCCAGCAATTACCTCTCTTACCCGGTCACCATCGGGTTCATGCAACCCATCAACGGGTATAATGAGTTTAAATGGGACCGGAAGATTGAGCCCATAAAGTATGAAGCGGCCAAACTGACATATATCAATACCATGGAGCGCGTAAGTCAGCAGTCCGTCAGGTATTTCTTTGATCTGGCCCTGGCCCAGATCAACCTGGAGATAGCCCAGAAGAACCTGGCCAATTCAGACACCCTTTACCAGATTGCCCAGGGTCGTTACCAGTTGGGGACCATTGCCGAGAACGAACTCCTACAACTGGAGCTGAGCCGCCTGAATTCTGAGACACAATATAATGAGGCCACCATCGACCTGGAACTGCGGAAGTCGAGGCTACGCTCTTTTCTGGGTTTTAACGAGAGGGTGAGCCTGAAGCTGATCCTTCCCACCGAGGTTCCGGAAATTACCCTGGATTATAACAAGACGCTTACCGAAGCCCGGGAGAATAATCCGGAGATCCTTACTATGGAGCAGCAATTGCTGGAGGCTGAACGGGCAGTGGCCGAGGCCCGGTCTCAGAAAGGAATCCGGGGAGACCTCTTTGCCCAGTTCGGGCTAAGCGGAGTGGGTGAAGAAATCAGGAATGCCTATACACCTCTTGCCAGGCAGCAACGGGTGGAAGTGGGCGTCACGGTTCCCCTCCTTGACTGGGGGCTTGGTAAAGGGAGGTTCCGCATGGCCCAATCGGCCGAGGAGGTGGTTAAAATGGACGTCAGTCAGTCCATGATCGATTTCGATGAGAATATTTTCCTCCAGGTGATGCAGTTCAACCTGCAGGACGACCAGGTTGCCATTGCAGCCAAAGCAGACACCATTGCCGATCTTCGTTACGAGGTCACCAAACAACGGTTTTTGATCGGAAAGATCGATGTGCTTGATCTGAATGTGGCACTGGAAGAGAAGGATGTGGCCCGAAGGAGTTATGTGGAGTCCATGAGAAATTACTGGGACTACTATTATGACCTGAGAGGGCTCACCCTCTATGACTGGCAGAAGGATATCAAGCTCAGCGAGGATTTTGATATCTTGCTTGAGCAATAGATCAGCTCCGGAATCCCTTGCTGTACTGGCTGATATGATTCAGGATGGCCATGTCATCCTGGGATAGCTGCATGCTCCTTCGCTCCATCACCAGGTTGGCGGTTTCCATGGCTTTGGATAATCTGTATTCCTGAAATCCATCAGCTCCGCCCCAGCTGAATGAGGGAACAAAGGTGGGGGCAAACCCGGGATCAAAGATATTGGC
>CBDTYO010000529.1:0-2535 GCA_965364615.1 uncultured Bacteroidia bacterium | reverse complement strand
CTCCGGGACCATGGCAGCGGGAATGCCGGCGCCACCAATGCCTTCAGGGTCCTGGGAAAGCGCATCGGATCGGCGGTCCTGTTGATGGACATGCTGAAAGGCTTCCTGGCAGTCAATCTTTCCCTGCTGCAGGCTGAAATTGATCCGGGTTCTGAGCGCTGGATGATGCTCAGGATCGGCCTCGGACTGGTGGCGGTATTCGGACATATTTTCCCCCTCTTTGCATCCTTCAGGGGAGGGAAGGGGGTAGCGGCCATTACAGGTGCTGCCCTGGCCATTCACCCCTGGGCGGCCCTGGCGGCCATGGGAGTGTATCTGCTGGTCTTCCTGGTGTTCAAAATCTCTGCCCTGGGTTCCCTCACAGCAGTATTGAGCTATCCGGCATGGGTCTTTTGGGTGTTTCCCACAGAGTATCTTACAATCAGGATCTTTTCCCTGGTGGTAGTGGCCCTGGTGCTTCTGACCCACCGGTCCAATATCCGCCGCCTGGTGCGTGGCGAAGAAAAGGGGCTGTTCAGAAGATCCGGCTCCTAGGCAAATTCATCCTCCAGTTTCTGGATCAATACCTTGGCCGGGACATTCTTTTGAAGGATTCCGCTTTCGGCCAGTGAGATCTGGCCGTTTTCCTCCGAGACTATGATCACAAGGCAGTCGGTTACTTCACTGATCCCCAATCCGGCCCTGTGCCGCAATCCATATTCGGGGGGAAGGCCTGGTTGATCGGTGACCGGTAAAATCACCCTGGCAGCCTTAACCTTGTCGTTCTCCACGATCACCGCTCCATCATGGAGGGGAGAGGTTTTGTTGAATATGCTGGCGAAAAGACGGCTGGAGGTCTCGGCATTGAGCACATCCCCTGTTTCGGCATACATGTCCAGATTGGATTTCTTCCTGATCACAATCAGGGCCCCGGTTTTTTCCTGGGAGAACTGCATCACTGCTTTCAGGATGGATTTGATCTTGACCTGTGACTTGGTTTCGAACCTCAGGTTCAGGATTTTTTCAAAGCTGATCTTGTTCCCATCCACATAGCGGGAACCCAGATAAATCAGGAAGCGCCTGATCTCCTGCTGAAATACAATGATCAGTGCGATCACCCCAACCCCCAGGACCGATCCCAGAATGGTGCTGAGCAGTTCCATCTGCAGGGCCCGGACTGCCCACCAGAAAACATAGATGATCCCGATCCCCAGGGTAATGCTGTAGGCTACGGTACCTCGGATCAACATATAAAGCTGATAGAACAACAGGGCTACCAGGATCATATCGATGATGTCGAGCAGGCGGATATGTATAAATGCGCTTAGCATGAAAAGAACCTCGCTCCCAAATTTAGCAAAAGAAGTCAAACTCCCCGGTCGGGGCTGTCCACAATCTGCTGAAAGATCTGCACTGTTTCAGCAGCGGCTTTCACATCGTGCACCCTGAGCAGGTTGGCCCCCTGGAACAACAACGCCATGTGTGCAGCGGTGGTGCCATTGAGAGCAAATTCGGGATCTGTATTTAATACATTGTATATCATCGATTTACGAGATACCCCCACCAAAAGGGGCAGTTCAAACATTTGAAAGGCATGCAGCTCTCTGAGCAGGTGATAATTCTGTTCCAGGGTTTTCCCAAAACCGAATCCCGGATCAATGATTATGTCGTTGACGCCCATCTTTCTCAGCTTGTGCACCCTTTCAGCAAAGAACTGAAGCAAATCGTTCACCACATGGTCGTATTCTGGCGCTTCCTGCATATCCCGGGGGGTGCCCTGCATATGCATCATGATGTAGGGAATCCCCAGTTCCGCCACTGTGGCAAACATCTCCGGGTCCCCCTGTCCCGCAGAAATGTCATTGATGACATTAATTCCGAAATGCTCCCTTAGCTTTCGCACCACCCCCGATCTCCGGGTATCCACCGATAAAGGAAAATCAGGGAATTCTTTTCTGAAAGCCTCCAGCACCGGGGACAGCCGCTCCAGTTCTTCCTGTTCGGATACTTCCTCTGCCCCTGGCCGGGAGGAAACGGCTCCCACATCCAGCAAATGGGCGCCTTCCTGGATCATGGTCCTGGCTTTTTCCAGGGCAGATTCAGGATCGGGAAGCCTGCTTGTGCTGTAAAAAGAATCCGGCGTCGCATTGATGATCCCCATGATGCGGGGTGTGGATAGATCCATGATCATGCCATCCAGGTTCACGGAGAAATTCCTTGAAAACAGGGCGTGAGATGTGGAGAAGTTCTTCATCTATTCACTTTAGGTTGAGCCTATATTTTGTAAGTTTGGAAACTGAATTTAAAAGTACATTAAAAAATCCGAAACAAGTTCATGGGCTTCCTGGTGATAGAAGGATTGGATGGCTCCGGCAAGTCGACGCAGCTGAAAATGTTGTGCGATTACCTGAATCGCCGGAATGTGCCCTACAAATACCTCCACTTCCCAAGATTGGAAGAAGGGGTATATGGCAAACTGATCGCCCGTTTTCTGAGGGGCGAAATGGGAGCCATTGACCAGGTCGATCCCTACCTGGTGGCCTTGATTTTTGCAGG
>CBDTYO010000528.1:0-2560 GCA_965364615.1 uncultured Bacteroidia bacterium | reverse complement strand
TCAATCCCCTGTGGATAAGGAACCACAAATCGTTCAGGAAGAAACCTCAATGGTGGTGCAGCTTTGCCGGGAGAATCCCCGATACCTGGAGTACAAGGGAGAGCCTGTCCTGCTGATCAGCTCTGCGGAACACTATGGGGCTGTTCTGAACCTGGATTTTGACTACCGCACCTACCTGGAAACCCTCGGAACGGAAGGATTCAATTACACCCGCATATTTACCGGGACCTATTTTGAACCCGTCCAAAACATCTTCGGCATCCAGAAAAATACCCTGGCTCCAGGACCAGAGAGGTTTCTGGCTCCCTGGGTGAAGGAAAACGGCAAGTATGATCTGGAACGCTTCAATCCAGAATACTTCATCAGGTTGAAGGATTTTCTGATGGAGGCAGAGAAACAGGGGATTGTGGTGGAATTGACCCTGTTTACCTCGATCTACGCCGAAGGTGCCTGGTTCCTGAGTCCCTTCCATGCCTTCAACAACAGCAATGGGGTGGGGGACCTTGATTTTCGCCTGGTAAATACCCTGTATAATGGTGAATTGAAAAAGATTCAGGAGCAGTACATCCGGAAAATGGTGCAGGAGCTGAATGGTTTTGACAACCTGTTTTTCGAGATTCAGAACGAGCCCTGGGCCGACAATGGCTGCCTGGCAGGTTTTGCCAACGAAGGGGATGAGCGGGTGTTCACAAGGCCCTGGCAGAAGAGGGTGGAAGTGGCTAACGGATTGGCCATGGATTGGCAGGAATGGGTGGCGGGGATCATTCAGGAAGAAGAAGCCAAGCTGTCAAAGAAGCATCTTATCGCCCAGAACATCAGCAATTTCAGGCATGATCTGGATGAACTTCCCGCCGGAGTTTCCATCATCAATTTTCATTACGCCCTCCCCGAAGCCGTGCAGTCGAACCTGGACCTGGGAGCTGTGATCGGGCTGGATGAGACCGGATTCATGCCCCACGAGGATGCCCTCTACCTGGATCAGGCATGGCGCTTCATCCTATCCGGAGGCGGTTTGTATAACAACCTGGATTACTCCTTTACCTCTGAGACAGAAGCAGGAGATTGGCCCATACCGGAGAGCAATCCCGGCTGGGGCGGCCCCGATTTCCGAAAGAAACTTTCCATCCTGGTGAAGACCGTAAACGAGGTCCCTTTTCATGAAATGGAATTTTCAGGAAACCTCCTGGAAGCAGGCCGGGGAGAATTCAGGCAGTACAGCCTGCAAAAAGAAGGAGAGATCTATTTACTCTTTGTGGAGCATTTGAAGAATGCAGAATTGATACCTCAACTTCCTCCGTCCGAATATAAAGTAAGCTATATCAATGTGGATACCGGCGAAACCCGGGAGGAGACCCAAACTCTGGGTAGGGACCAATCCCTGGCTCTGCCTTTTACAGCGGACCGGTTGGCCATCCTGCTCAAAATAACTGAATAAACCTAAAACCCTGATTCCATGAAAAACATCATTGTTGCTGCGTTACTATTTGCGGGTGTGCTTTCCGGCATGGCCCAGAACCAGATTGTGCCCTTGTGGGAAGGAGATCCCCCCAACTACAAGGAGACCGGGGAGGTGACCATCTGGGATACCTCCGATATCGTCCGTGTACGGCTTGTGCAGAAGCCGGATATTGCGGTATTCCTGCCCTCGAAGAAGAATGCCACCGGCGAGGCAGTGGTGATCTGTCCGGGGGGTGGGTACGGGATACTGGCCTATGACTGGGAAGGAAGCGATATTGCCCGCTGGCTAAATTCAGAGGGCATAGCAGCCTTCGTATTGAAATACAGGCTTCCCGGATCCAAAAGCAATATCGTCCCTCATAAATCGCCCTTGATGGATGCCCAGCGTGCCATGCGGATGGTGAGGGCCCATGCGGAGCAGTGGAACATCGATCCGGGAAAGATCGGGATCATGGGATTCTCTGCCGGGGGACACCTGGCATCCACCCTTTCGACCCATTACGATGCAGGCGATCCTTCCAGTGCTGATCCCATTGAGCAGCAGAGTTGCCGGCCTGACTTTTCTGTGCTGGTGTACCCGGTCATTTCATTCACCGGGGAATTCTCACATTCCGGATCCAGAAGATCTCTCCTGGGAGAAAATGCAGATCCGGAGCTGGTCCGTTATTATTCCAATGAGCTTCAGGTGACGGGAGATACTCCTCCTGCCATCCTGATCCACTCGGATGATGATGCCGGAGTACCCGTGGAGAACAGCATTGTGTATTATGAGGCCCTCCGGGCAAACCAGGTGAGTTCTGAGCTACATATCTATCCTTACGGGGGACACGGATATTCGCTGGCCATCGGTCAGGGACACCTTTCAACCTGGCCCGATCGGGTGATTGAATGGATCAAGTATATCCACCAGTAATGGGCCGGAAATAATTTACATATTTTGTTTTGCCAGATCAAAAAATTCGTCTATTTTTGCGACGCATTTGAATGATGCACGTTCTTAGATGAAATACCCATAGCCATCAATAGATTACGGTCCGGTAGTTCAGTTTGGTTAGAATGCCGGCCTGTCACGCCGGAGGTCGCGGGTTCGAGTCCCGTCCGG
>CBDTYO010000527.1:0-2595 GCA_965364615.1 uncultured Bacteroidia bacterium | reverse complement strand
GATGAACTAGGTGTTTTACCTATTCCAAAAAACCAGTCTGAACAACGAGTAATCGGGCCATTGATTATCAATCAACTGAAATTATACGAACCAATAAACTCACCGGGAAAGTGGGCATTGAAAAATTTCTGAAGGAAGGGGGGCTGAAACAGACAGCCATGGACCTCATAGGCAGCCTTTTACATGATCATCATGCTGACGGTCATTCTGGCTATTTTCAATTCTTTGCCGCTCAACAGTGCCCAGGATATTATTACCAATGCCTTTATCCTTGTATTCGGGGCCATCTGCCTTGCTTTCGGTTTGGCCTTTGGTTTGGGAGGCAAGGAGTTTGCCGCAGATGTACTGAGGACCTGAAAACAAAGAAAGAAGCGAAACAAAAGCTACTTGCTTTTTTTGCCCGGTAAGGGACAAGCAAAAATCATGTGCCAATGAGGCCTGTATGATCTCTCAGGGTATTTTGTTGCAGGATGTGCTGCTTGGAAATGTGAACTGAATTGGCCATAAACCCTACAGGGTGGCCATTTCATCGTTGTCAAAGTTCCGGTTGTAGAATCTCATGTATTCCACCTTGCGCTCCAGGGCATCGAGAACGGCGTTGCTGAAATTCACTTTTTCAAAACTCTGGGCACTCCCCAGTCCGCCCGGACTAAACACATTGATCTCCATGAGTTTGTCTCCAACAATATCCAATCCCACCAGGAACATGCCATCCTGCACGATTTTTGGCCGGACTATCTCAGCCAGCTGCAGGTGCTGGTCGGTGATCTCTGCTTGTTTCAGTTTGCCTCCGGCATGGATGTTGCTTCTCATATCATCGCCGGATCTTACCCTCCTGAAGGCCGCATATTTGCCCTTATAACGCAAAGGAGCACCATTCATCATAAATAATCTGGTATCGCCCTCATGCGCTGCGGGAAGGTATTCCTGGGCAATGATGTATCCGTCCCTCTGCAAGGCTTCCACAATCTGGTTCAGGTTTGATTTATCTTCGGGCCTGACCAGGAATACGCCTGATCCGCCGGACCCCTGAAGGGGTTTCAGTACGATATGGCCTCCATGTTCACTGGCAAAGTGTTTGATATCTCCCAGATCCCGGGTAATCATTGTGCGAGGCCTGACCTCTTCCGGAAAGAGTTGAAAATAACTTTTATTCAGCGCCTTGGCCAAACCATTGGGGTCATTCAGAACGATAACCCCATGCCGCATGGCAATGCGGCCAAAATTGATGCCTGCCGTGGCGGCCCAGGACCGGTTCCCAATCTCATTGGCAGGATCACTTCGGAGCATCAGGATATCCAATTCATCCACCGTAATGCGATTCATAAGACGGGTTTTGCTCTGAAGCGCTTTTAAATAGGTTTCATTAGTCTTGTATACCTTCTTGGGAACAGAGTAGGCTCTGGCCCGGATGTTCTCATCCGGATCGTAGGCAAAATCGCCAAGACCGATGACCCATACCTCGTGGCCGCGGTTTGTGGCCCACATCCCAAGACGGGTGGTGGTATACCCGGCTTGTTCCGTTTGTACATCATTCACTACAAATCCAATTTTCATATGCTTTGGTTTATATCAGGTTAAAAATGCGTTGTCCTTTCTTTAGTTCCTCCAGCAATAAGATCGATGGGGGATGTGAGAGATATCGGGGCAACAGCAGGGCAGGTTGCAGGACCTTCCTCAGCTGCAGTTCGTTGATGATGGATACATGATCCAGTGAAAACTTACCTACCAGGAGGGGCTCTAGTTTTCCACCGTTTCTGAGGTATTTTATCAGCTCTACCAATCCCCGCAGATAAACGGAATCCTTGGTGAAACCTCCGCTTCGGTAGATCCTGGCAGTGATCATGTAAGCGGTTCGCTGGGCAAATCCATGTGTAAGATACAATTCCCTGAAGGTCTCCTGAAAGCTTGAGCCTTCAATCAGCAGGTGCACAGCAAGCACCCTTCCGGCCAACAATCGGAACCTGGGAGGACTCAATCCCCCCACCAGGTATTCAGCAAGCACCGCCAGCCCTTCCTGAAGTTCATCGCTTCCGGAAAGTCCACAGTATAGTTGTTGAAAAGGCTGGTTGATCCCATTGATATAGGTCAGTACATGGGTGCCTACTTCGTGCTGGATCAGGGCTTCCATCCTCGACTCAGGAATTCGTAATCCTTTGCCTATAAGCAGGTTTCCATGAGAGACCATCAAGCCGGCCACATCCTTCCGGATTTGTACCCCGGATTGAATATGGGAAGATGTATTCCGAAACAGGTCTATTTCTTCCCTGGCTCGCGCCGCAAAGCTCTGGGCATTGATTATTTTTTTTCCCCTTTTTTCCCGGCTGCGGGGGGGTATAAGATTCAGGATGGTCGTAGCCAGCTTCAGAAGCTCATCGCTGATCTCTCCGTAAAGTTGCATGCTCCCAAAGAAGAAATTTCTTGTGTTGCGATCTCTTACCATGGAGAATTTCATCTCCAGTTCCACCAGCTTATCATGGAAAAGGGAGGAGAGAGCAGGGTCCTCAATCCGGTCAAATGGGATTTCGTATAGACGCCTTTTTAGCAAGGACGGATCAAAAGAAACGGGGCGGTAAAAGAAAACAGGATCCCGCT
>CBDTYO010000526.1:0-2622 GCA_965364615.1 uncultured Bacteroidia bacterium | reverse complement strand
TTTACTGGCAGAGGAGAAAAATGTTGCGCGCCCTGGTGGGTGATGGGGTGATATTGTTACCCGGCAATGAAGAGAGTTCCATGAACTACCGCGCCAATTATTACCACTACAGGCAGGATAGTAGTTTTTTATATTTTTTCGGAATCAACCGACCGGGATTTTACGGAGTATGCGACGTGGATGAGCAGGAAGATGCAGTCTACGGGGATGATTTCGGGATCGATGATATCATTTGGATGGGTGAACAGCCTTCGGTGAAAGAATTGGCTTCGGGAGTGGCGGTGGAGTCGACCGGAACCCTGCAATCCCTGCAGGATTATCTGAAGCTGTGCCTGCAGAAGGGTCGCAAAGTTCATATTCTTCCTCCCTACCGGGGCGACCAGTTGATTACCCTGGCCGGACTGACCGGCATGGGGGTTGACCAGGTCGACGGACTGGTATCACAAAAGTTGATCGATGCCGTGGTGAAATTGCGTTCGGTGAAAGATGACCATGAAATCGCTGAGATAGAAAAGTCGGTGGATGTGGCAGGGATCATGCATACCACTGCCATGAAGATGGCTTACCCAGGCAACTACGAGCGCGAACTGGCCGGAGCCATCGAGGGAATTGCTCTGGCCCATGGCGGACCGGTCTCATTTCCGGTGATCCTGAGCATGGATGGTCAGACCCTGCACAACCATTACCACGGAAACGAGCTGGAGAAAGGCCGGATGGTGGTCTGTGATGCCGGGGCAGAAAGTGCCATGTGCTATGCCAGCGATATTACCCGGACCTTCCCGGTGGGTGGAAAGTTTTCTGAGCAACAAAAAGAGAACTACAACACTGTGCTGCAGGCCAAAACTGAAACCATTAAGGCTTCTGACCCCGGACGTACTTACCGGGAGGTACATTTAATGGCGGCCAGGATCATTGCCGGGGGACTGAAGGAACTTGGGATCATGAAAGGCGATGTGGATGAGGCGGTGAAGGCAGGAGCGCATGCCCTGTTTTTCCCCCATGGCCTGGGTCACATGCTGGGCCTCGATGTGCATGACATGGAAGGCCTGGGAGAGAATCATGTGGGTTACAATGAAGCTGTCAAGCGAAGCGACCAGTTCGGACTGGCCTACCTGAGGCTTGGGAGAAAGCTTGAACCGGGATTTGTGGTGACCAATGAGCCGGGTTGTTATTTCATACCGGCCCTGATCGATCAATGGAAGGCTTCCAAAAAGCACAAGGAGTTCATCAATTATGACCAGGTGGAGAAATACCGGGGATTCGGGGGAGTGAGGATCGAAGACGATGTGTTGATCACCGGCGAAGGGAGCCGTGTACTGGGCACTCCCATTCCCAAGACCGTGGAGGAAGTTGAAGATACCATGCGGGTGTAAAAAAACCCGGGAGATGCCCGCGGGTTTATATGCCTAAGAACGGGCCCTGTGCGCTTCAGAGGACTGCCTTGTAATACTCGCGGTTCATACGCGCGATATTGGTCAGCGTGATTCCCTTGGGGCACTCGGCTTCACAGGCACCCGTATTGGTGCAATTTCCAAATCCCAGTTCATCCATTTTAGCCACCATGTGCCGGACCCGCCGGATCGCTTCCACTTTGCCCTGGGGAAGCAGGGCGAGGTGGGATACCTTGGCTCCCACGAAGAGCATGGCCGATGCATTCTTGCACGCTGCCACACAGGCACCGCAACCAATACAGGCAGCTGCATCCATGGAGAGATCGGCAAATTCCTTTTTCACAGGGATCGCATTGGCATCCGGGGCGCTTCCCGTGTTGACCGACACATAGCCCCCTTCCTGGATCAGGGCATCGAAAGCGGTCCGGTCCACCATCAGGTCCCTGATTACAGGAAATGCCCTGGCCCGCCAGGGTTCTATCACGATGGTATCTCCGTCCCTGAACTTGCGCATATGGAGCTGGCAGACAGTGATCAGGGAATCGGGTCCATGGGGCCTGCCATTGATGTACAGTCCACAGGCACCGCAGATTCCCTCCCTGCAGTCGTGATGATACACTGCGGGTTCTTCCCCTTTGGCAATCAGTTCCTCATTGAGCACATCAAGCATCTCCAGGAATGAGCTGTCGGCGGAAATATCATGGAGTCTGTAATTGACGAACTTTCCCCTGGTGTTGGGATCCTTCTGTCGCCAGATTTTCAGTTTCAGGTTCATGTTTATTCTTCTGTTATTTGTAATTCCTTTGTTTTACTTCGATGTATTCAAATTCAAGGGGCTCCTTGTGCAGGGCGGGTTCCTTGTCCTCTCCCTTGTATTCCCAGGCCGCCACAAAGTTCATTTCGGTGTCATTGCGCAGTGCTTCCCCCTCTGCGGTCTGGTATTCTTCCCTGAAATGCCCCCCGCAGGATTCTTCACGCAGGAGGGCATCGATGGCCATCAATTCACCCAGCTCAATAAAATCGGCCAGACGGCTTGCTTTCTGCAATTCCCCGTTCAGGTCCTCAATTTCGCCCGGGATCTTCAGATCGAACCAGAACACCTCCTTCAGTTTTTGTATCTCTTCCCTGGCTTTGATCAGCCCCTCCTTGTTGCGGGCCATTCCAACTCCTTCCCACATGATCTTTCCAAGTTTCTTGTGGAGGGTGTCCACGCTCATGGTGCCGCGGATGG
>CBDTYO010000525.1:0-2636 GCA_965364615.1 uncultured Bacteroidia bacterium | reverse complement strand
GTTCCCTGATCGTCCTTCTGCTTGAATCGCATTTTGCTGTCTATGCAGGAATGACCGTCCTTGGATCAGGACTGGCAGCCTGTTTCCCGGTGGTGATGGCTTATGTGACCGATCGGTACAAAAGCCTCAGCGGTACCGCATTAAGCATGGTCCTGGTCCTGGCCCTGCTGGGAAACATGATAATTAATTATGGGATGGGGATCCTGGCCAATGTCCACGGAACAGGCGTCATGCCTGCCGTCCTGGCTGGAGGAATTATCCTGCAACTGTTCCTGCTCCTTCTGGTCCTGAGGCGAAACAGATAAATCCAAGGTCAACAATTTGTAATAACTAAAACATAACAAAGATGTTAGCAAAACAGTGGTTGAATAATGCAATGGAGGTGATGCATCGCATCGAATCCAGCCAGATGGAAAACATTCAGAAAGCTGCCCTGATCATGGCCGACACCATTGAGAAGGAACGCTGGGTACACACCTTCGGGTGCGGGCATGCCACCCTGCCCATTGAGGAGATGTATCCCAGGATCGGCGGATTTGTCGGTTTTCACCCCATGATCGAACTGCCTCTGACCTTCTTCACCAACATTGTGGGAGGGATGAGCGTTCAGCAATTCGTTTTCCTGGAAAGGGTGGAAGGATATGGCAAGGAGATCATGAAAGGGTGGAACTTCGATACGGATGACTGCATGTGGATCTTTTCACATACCGGGATCAACGCGGTGAACATTGATGTGGCCCAGGAAGCCAGGTCCAAGGGGATGAAAGTCATTGTCTATGGGTCAGCGGCGGAAGCAGCAGGGAAAAAGACCAGGCACAGCTGCGGCAAGACGCTGTTTGAGCTTGCCGACATTGTGGTGGACACCTGCGTGCCGGCCAATGATGCCTCCGTGCCTTTGAAGAATCACATGGATAAGGTGGGACCTGTGTCCACCATGGGATTCATCACCACGGTATGGATGACCGTAACCACAGTGGCAGAAATACTGGCCGAGAGGGGCGTGAAACTGTACATTCACCCTTCCCACAACATCCCCGGAGACACCACCGCCCACGACAGGCTGAATGAGGCCCTGGGTGAATACAAAAAAAGAATCCGGGGAGTGTAAAAGATCAACCCGCCTTCTGTTTCAGCAACCAGGCCACGCGGTCATAAGAGCTCAGATAGTGAGCGAGCACCAGTCCGCTGAAGATCCAGCCACGCAGGGAATGTCCCAAACCGAAAAGCATCCACGCTGCTAAGGCAAAGAGGGCCAATTCAAGGACCAGACGGGCCGGCCCGGGGGTCTGGACCACTGTCTTGCCTGAGCGGCTGGGATCGCTTCTGACCGCGAAAACGCCCCAAAGGGTGGCAAATAGCACCGGGAAAAGGAAAGCCAGAAAATACCTTGATGCATCCTCCGTCAGGGTATATCCCCATACACCAACAATGATGATTGCTGCCATTTCCAGAAGGAAACGAAGGATCTTGTTAAGTGGATGTTTTGACATAAATCTTTGACTCCTTTACTGTATAACATATCAACTCGTCATTGGTTAAAAACCACTTACCGGTGAAACAGGCAGTATTACCGATTTACGCTGGATGGATGATGGTTTTCGCAGTAGATTTGTTGTATGATCTGGTACATCCTGATATCGCTGTTTCTGATTTTCCTGTTGTGGTTATTGCTGGTACCGGTGATTATCTATACCAACACAGACCGGAACCGCTATCTGCTGACCTTACCCGGCATTTTCAGGGCAGTGGTAGTCCCGGAAGAGGACTTGTTTTCAATCAAAGGCTGGATCTTTTTCATTCCATTTAGGTTCAATCCCTTTCAGCAACGAAAGGGAAGAAAAAAACCCAAGTCCGGGAAAAAGAAAAAAATGAAATGGGGTACCGGGAATCTGAAGATGATGACCGGGGCGCTGAAAGCCTTTAGGATCAAAAAACTGGAAGCAGATATTGATACGGACGATTTCACCCTGAATGCCTGGCTGGTTCCGGTTTTTTCCATGGTCAACGGAGAAAACGTCCGCTTGCAGATCAATTTTGAAGGCCATCAATCCTTGCTCCTGGACCTTCGGGTCACACTGGGGGCCTTGCTATGGATGATGGTCCTGGCCAAATACAAATCAATTATTCACCATTAAATCATAACGTTATGGATATCAATATTGAAAGTTTACTCGACAAGGTTTCTGCCCATGTAAAATCAATGGCCAGTACCGACACCATCCTGGGAGAAGAATTCACATTGGGTGAGTTTACCTGCAGACCCGTCATCAAGGTAGGGACCGGCTTTGGCAGCGGCGCCGGGGAGGGGGATGAGCCCAAGAGCAAAAACAAAGGAGGCGGCGGTGGCGCAGGAGCTGCTATCGGAGTCACTCCAGTGGGCTTCCTGGTTGCCAGGGCGGATAACATTTACTTCATCCCTTCTGACAAAAAGACCCCGCTCTCCTCACTGATCGATAAGGTGCCCGACCTGGTGGAAAAGGTGGCCGACATGAGGAACAAGGAGGACAAAAAGGAGGAGAAGAAGGAGGAGGAAAAGAAAACAGATAAAGGAAGTAAATAGAGATTGAATGAAGATCTCTGCAGCAGGCTGACGGGATATTAAAAAATATTCATCAACAAGATTTTGAAAAGTATGT
>CBDTYO010000524.1:0-2638 GCA_965364615.1 uncultured Bacteroidia bacterium | reverse complement strand
TATTCCCTCTGCTTCAGAATATTGGAAGTAAGAGACTGGCTGATGATCCGGTTATAGTCGGCAATACCCTGGGCCTGGATCCTGAGGCGTTGTGCCTCACTTTCTTCCCGTTCCAGCCTGTACTGGTAAGCCAGGGCCTCCTGCTGCTGCTGCAGCTTGCTTTCAATGGCTGCCTTGATCTTTTCGGGCAGCGTGATGGAACGGATCAGCAAATCCTTCATGTCAATGTTCTTGGCGGCCAGCGCCTTCCTGGTGGATTCAATGATTTCGGCTTCCACTTCTCCCCGCTTGGTGGAGTAGATCTCTTCGGCGGTGTAGCGCCCGGTAACGGCCCTGACCGAAGATCGCACGTTGGGAATCACCATCACGGAAACGTAATTTGTCCCGATGTTCTCGTGCAGGAATCCGATCTTATCATAGAAGGGATTAAAGATGATGGTTACATCCACATTGATGGAAAGACCTCCCTTGTCCAGCACATCCATGGTTTCCTCGCTCTTCTGTTCCTTCACATCGTAGCGAATCAAATCGTTCCAGGGAGCAATGATATGGAATCCGGGAATAAAGATATTTTCCTTGTCCAGTCCCCCGCTGAATTTCTTGAAAATGACACCCCGTTCGCCGGGTTTTAACACATAAAACATCTGGCTGCCGAAGATCAGTAAGAGGACCACCAGGGCCACTACACTAATAATCACATATTGCGCTCTTTTCATATTGAGTTATTTTGGTTGTGAGTAAGTATTTCAAATGCAGGGATAAAAATACACTATTTTTATTGAAAAGCTTAATGGACCTGATATATGCAGCCCATTTCACATACCGATCTGATCCTGAATCCGGATGGAAGCATATACCACCTTCATCTGCTCCCGGAGGATATTGCCGATACCGTGATCCTGGTGGGGGATCCCGGGCGTGTTGCCAGGATTTCTTCTCATTTCGAACACATAGAGCTGACAAAACAGAACCGGGAGTTTGTGACCCACACCGGGACCCTGCAAGGAAAACGGATCACTGCACTTTCCACCGGGATCGGCACGGACAACATCGATATCGTGCTCAATGAACTGGATGCCCTGGTAAACATAGACCTGTCGAGCCGCACCCCCCGTCCGGGGCACCGGGCACTGAATTTGATCCGGATCGGTACCAGCGGGGCCCTGCATAAGGACATTGCACCTGGGGCCCGGATCCTCGGTGAGGTGGCAGGAGGATTTGATGGGCTCTACCATTTCTACCGGGACCCGGGGAAACACCGTCTGGCCCACCTTTCGGAATCATTCCTGACACATACCCAATGGCCTTTGGCCCTCCCCGAGCCCTATTTCATCAGGGGTTCGGAACCCCTCAGAAAACTGCTTTCAGATCCCGGGATGGTTTCAGGCATTACCCTTTCCACTCCGGGATTCTATGCCCCGCAGTTTCGTTCACTCAGGCTGGCCCCCATGGATCCCGGGCTGCTTGATAAAATTGGCAGCTTTCGCTTTGAACACCTGCGCATCAATAATTTTGAGATGGAAAGCTCCGCGCTCTATGCCCTGGCTGGCATGCTGGATCACCACGCCATCACGGTGTGCGTGGCTGTTGCGAACCGCATTACCCTTGAATTCCTCGATGATTATCAGACTGCCGTGGATGAACTGATAGAGGGTGTGCTTAACAAGGTGACCGGGAATGACTGAAAACTACCACAGGGAACTGGAGGCACTTATCAGCCTGTTGGAAGATCCGGATCACCAGGTCTTTGATACGGTATCTGATCGCCTGATCGAACTTGGGGAAGCTGTGGTATCCCCCCTGGAAAAGCGCTGGGAGATCACCCTGAAACCTGATTTACAGGTCAGGATCGAAAATGTCATCAAAACCATCCAGTTCAATGCCCTGAAACAAGGCATGGATGCATGGAAAAGGGGCGGTGGGTCCGACCTGCTGTTCGGGGCCTACCTGGTGGCCCGCATACAGTATCCCGATCTGGAATTTGGTTTTCTGAATGACAAAATAGAAAAGATCAAAAAGGACATCTGGCTGGAACTGAACAATGAACTGACCGCCCTGGAAAAGGTCAGGGTCATCAATTACTTTCTTTTTGAAATCCACGGCTTTGCAAAAAGCACCAAAAGGTCCCACACTCCCCAGTTATATATGGTGAACCACGTGCTGGACACCCAGAAGGGAGGACCCGTGATGCTGGGACTCATCTATGCAGAACTGGCCAGAAGGCTGAACCTGCCCATCTTCGGGGTCAATCTGCCCCGGAATTTTGTTTTGTGCTATTACGACGAAGCGTACTACGAAGATCCCAACCGCATTCTCTTTTACATCAATCCTTCGGATCAGGGAGCTGTGCTGGGCCTGAAAGAACTGAAACACTTCCTGAATCACCTGAAGATCGAGGAAAAGGAATTCTATTTCTCCCCTTGTTCCAACGTGGATATTATCGAAAGGCTGGTCATCAACCTGCAATTCGCCTTTGAAAGGTCGGGGCATCCGGACAAAGCACAATCTCTGAAAGAGCTGCTTCGCGGATCCTGAGGGCAGCAAAACGTTGGGGATTCCTGTGTTTATCAGACTTTGTAGTACTCCCGGTACCACTCCACAAAACGCCGGATCCCGGTTTCCACAGGGGTATCGGGAT
>CBDTYO010000523.1:0-2641 GCA_965364615.1 uncultured Bacteroidia bacterium | reverse complement strand
GCCAACATCGGATTCAGATTATCCTCAGCCCAGCGCATACCGGCTTGTTTCATACGTCTTTGCATGACCACTTTGTGACCCGACTCCACAATGCCAGAGCCGATAGGCACCCCCTGGTTTCTAAAATGGGGGTAATCGATCATCTCCTGGCGTCGCTCCAGATAGCGAATCGCCTGCTCAATATCAGCAATCTCTGGATGGTCCTGGTGAGTGGCTTGTAAAAAACGCAGTTCATTGAGGGTGCGGTGGGGCGGTTTTTGGCCCAGCTGCCGGGACATCCTGGCATACCATTGTTTGAAGGCCTCCGTTTCGGCCCCATAAAGGGCCTTGCCAATCGTGGCCAGATAGGCTTGGGCATGGGCAAAGTCAATCACTCGGGTGGCTTGGGGGCAATGGTAGTCAATAAAAGCTTGAATCCACAAAGCACCATCATTAACAGCCACCACCTGTTTGGCCTTGTCACCCCCACGCTGATGCCATTCAGTGAGGGCCATTTCGGCAAAGGTGTCAGCCTTGTCCACTCGAGAAAAATAGCTGATGTTGTCTGTTTTTGTCAGCACTTGTTTCTTTTTGGCATCCCAGAAGGCCTCAAACTCGCCAAAGGCCACCGTTTTCACCTCCCGCCATTCGCCATTGCGCACCTGCACCATGGCCCCGTCAGCGCACATCACCAGCTGCTTCGGTTGGGCGTTGGCTTCTGGCGCCTCAGCCTGCAGCCGGGCCACCTCGGCCTCGACCAGCTCATTGGCCACCCGTCCGTTCCTGAGGGTGATATCCCGCACCCCTGCCGTGGATATCTCCACCCCCCACATTGACGATCTGGCCAGCCAGGGCATACGTTTCAGCAGGTTCCATACGGCTCCCATGTGTGCCCCAACCCGTGCCATGTTGCTTTCCGGCAACGACAACCACATTGCAGGGATGGGGGTGCAGGGTCTGGTGACCGGGGAATTTGGCTACGAGGGAAGGCTCACCAGGCGGATCGTGACCATTCCCGAACTGCTCAAAGAAGCGGGATACTTTACCTGCATGGCCGGAAAGTGGCACCTGGGCAAGGATTCCCTGTCCAATCCCCAGGAATGGGGATTCGATCATTCCTACGTCCTGCTTGAAGGGGCCGGCAACCATTACAACAATCGCAGTGCCCTGGGCCCAGGGAATTCCCACTACACGGAGGACGGCGTTCCCGTGCGGTGGAATGATGGCGATTATTCCACTGATTTTTATACCGATAAGATCATTCAATACCTGGCCGGGAACAGGGAAACAGACCAGCCTTTCTTCGCCTTTGCAGCCTTTACCTCTCCCCATTGGCCCCTGCAGGTGGATCCGGCCTACTGGAGGAAATATGCCGGCCGCTATGATGAAGGATACGATGTATGGAAAGCGAAAAGGCTGGAGAGCCTCAAAATGGCAGGGATGGTTCCGGAAGAGGCCACACTTCCTCCCAACCATGAGAGGGTGATTCCCTGGGATTCGCTTACGGCAGCCGAACAGCAGAAAGAAGCCAGAAAAATGGAACTCTATGCAGGAATGGTCGATAACCTGGACCACAACATTGGCAGGATATTGGCTTACCTGAAGGATATCGGGGAATACGATAATACGCTGATCGTCTTTATGTCTGACAACGGGGCCGCCCACAGGGATTTTATACATGCGGAAGGAATGGAAGCATTGAGGGAATATTACAACGACGACTATGAAAACATGGGAATGCCTGATTCCTATATTTCCTATGGTCCCCAGTGGGCAGAAGCAGGCACCTCCCCCTTCAGGTATTTCAAGGACTATGCCACACAGGGTGGCATCAACGCGCCCATGATCCTTTGTGGTCCCCGGGTGGAGAAAAGCGGTGAGATCCACCATGGTTTTGCTTCCGTACAGGACCTGGCACCTACCTTTTACGAGCTTGCTGGCATTGAATATCCCGAAACCTTCCGGGAAAGGGAAGTATATCCCCTGAAGGGAAGCTCCCTCCTCCCCTTTGCCTCGGGGCAAAGCCAGGAGATTCACGGGGAAGGGTTTGTATTTGCCCTCGAGCACCATGGAAATGCCATGCTCAGAAAGGGGAAGTGGAAAATTACCAATTTCGTCCGGCCCTTTGAGGTGGGAAATTTTGCCCTCTATGACCTCTCTGCTGATCTGGGCGAGCAGAAGGATCTCCGGGAAACCGAACCTGCCATCCACGCAGAGATGCTGGAGGAATGGACCAAATTTGCCCGGGAAATCCGGTTGCAGACTCCCCCGCCCCTGCCGGCGGCCGGCGATTGAAGCTGACTGAGAAAAGAGTTACCTTGCAGGAATGCATGAAAATAAATGGCCTATGAATAAATACATCCTGATCCTTTGTGCCTTTCTGGCCTGTGCGGTCCATGCACAGGGCCAGCGACCCAACATTGTCCTGATCATATCCGATGACCTGAATACCCGCATCGGGCCTTACATGGACCTGGACAAGCATACGCCCAGCCTTGATCGCCTGGCCTCCGAGGGCATTCGTTTCACCCGGGCCTATTGCCAGTATCCGCTGTGCGGACCTTCCAGGGCTTCCCTGATGAGCGGATTGCACCCCGAAACCAACGGAATCCTTACAAACATAGATCGCCCTGGCAGCTACCGGGTGGAAAATCCTGCCCTG
>CBDTYO010000522.1:0-2646 GCA_965364615.1 uncultured Bacteroidia bacterium | reverse complement strand
GTTTATGTTCAACAATTTGTGGAGGGTATTTATGGATGAATGATAGTCGCCAACGAGTGCATAGGTCTGTGCCCGATCGTAAAGAATCATTGGCAAAATTACTGCGCTGTTCACTACATTCCCTATCTCTAGTGCCTTGTTTGCGCTTTCAATGGCCTTCTCATTCTCACCCAGGTTGGCAAACGCGATTCCAAGCTTGCTTCGGGCATAATAGTTCATGGGATTGTTGGTGACCAGGAGCATGTAATATTCCGCGGCCTTCCGGTAATGCTCTTTAGCTTGATCTGATATACCTGCATGTTTGTAGATCTTGGCTTTTATCAGGTAGGCAAGGCCTTCACTTTCCTCCAGGTCCTTGTATTCCTGCTCACTGGCCAGTTCGATGTTCCGGACTGCGCTTTCATGTTTTCCCTCAAACAGGTCCCGTTCCGCGCGGAATCTGTCGAAACTCTTCCCGGTATTTTCTTCAGCTTGTGAAAGGGTGTATCGGGCTTCTGGAATATTTCCCCGCCAGAATTGAAAAAGTGCTTTGTTGATATAGGGTGCATACCAGTAGGGCATCAAGTCTATGGACCTGTCCTGGCAAAGGATGGCTTTATCGTATTCATCCAGGTACAGATAGGTGAATCCAAGGTTGGTAAAAAAGAGTGCATTCTGGGGATTGGATTCGAATACTTTGTTGCTTAAGATCCGTGATTCCGGCCATCTCCCAAGAGTCGTATATATTTTTGATAAATAGAAGAGGTATTCATTGTTGTTGGGCCTTAATTCACAGGCTTTTTCGAATTGAACGCTGGCCAACTTGTATTGCCTCAATCCATAATAGTAGTAGAATCCGTAGGCAACATAAGCTTCAGGCAGATTCTCATCTATCCGGAAAGCCCTGTCGATATCTTCCCGGCTTTCATCCAGCACACTACGGTCAAAAAAGCCAGCTTTATAGCCCCAGAGCCTAGCTTTTGCCCGGTTTGCATAAGCTTCCGCAAAGGAAGGAAGCGCTTCGATGGCTTCCGTAAAGTAGTCGATGGCAGCAACAAAACTCATTGAATCGGTCAGCTCGCTGCCTTTCTCGCCTGGATCGGCGTCCTGGGTCATGTTCCTTTTCCATGCAAACTGGGTGTAAGATTCACCCAGGGAAACCGCCAGACTTGCCGGGGGCGGAATGGTTTGTTCGTCAATGAATGCCCGTTCCTGTGGAGTCAGGTAAGTGCGGGTTTCCCGGGCGATCCTCTTCGATATCTTGCGGCTTAGCCTGCAGATCTCGTCACACCAGGTGCCCTCAATGTGATAGCGTTCCGACATGAGGATTTCGCCATCATCTGCAGAGACAAGCTCAACAAACAGGTGCCGTGTCTGATCATTCTCGTAAGGAGTCCAGACCACCAGAAGGGAAACGGAAAGATCCAGTCCAATTTCACGGGCGGTTTTGTTTCCTACTATATAGGAGCTGCAATCGTCCCAGGGCTTAGTCTGGTAATCCTTGATCTTTACCAGGCAGGAGGTAATTTCGCGGCCGATAAATTCGTAATTAAGGGCCTGGCTCCGGTTGAGGGTGATATCGTCATAGGGGAGGACAGCAATGGTTTTATCCATCGCTTTGATCTTTTTTGCATTGGTACTCCTTATGATATTGAAGCTTACTAGCCCAATGATTACAAGTATGCTTATAAAAGTGGTGGTCTGGTAAGTTCTTACATCTTTTTGAGGAATGGAGACTTTTTCTTCCGAAGTGGGCTCGGTTTTTCTGATGCCCCCAGGGGTAATGTCATAGATCCAGGAAAACCACAGTGAAACAAAGAATCCTACCCCAAGCAATACTACAAACCAGGTTGGTGGACTCTCTTGGCCAAAAAAATTGGCCAGGTTTGTAGCAGCTTCAAACAATACCAAAGTCGAAGCGCCATACACTACTATCCCCCGAAATACCCGTCTGCGCTTCAGCTCCTGTACAAAACGTTTGATTTTGTCAGGTTTCATTGGTTGAGCTGATTTGCTATTTCGAGTTTAGCGCAAAAAGCCTTATAAGTTCCGACATTTTTAATACTTTTTCAAGAAACGCAACTATTTTATTCTCAGGAATTTCAAGTCGATATTCTCAGGGTGATGGCGGATTGGGGAACCTCGAGCTAATAATGCTTATCGCAATACACAATTTTCTTTCGCAGCACCCGAAGTTGCTTTTTATTTATATGCCTGGAAGAATTCCTGATGGCATTTATATACACATCCATTCCATCCGGTTCGAGGGGATAGCCCACTTGCTCGCCATCTTCCATTTTTCCAGTATATAACAATTCCTTATCTGAGCTATATATCAGCCAGGCAGGCCCCCCCTTGAAGCCGTAATGTTCCCACAACTTTTTTCCAGGTTCCGAGTCAGTGATATCGATCACCTCGAACAGGTAGTTCTTTTCAAGTATTTCTTTGACCTCAGGTTGTTCATGATACCTGTCAAACACCCTGCACCATCCACAATTTTCGTGGTTGAAGATGAAGAAGACATTCTTCTGCTCTCTGGCAGCCCTTTCAAAAATCTCCGGGTAGGCTTCCACAAGCCAATCCTGAGAAAGCATAGCTTGAGAAAACAGCAGAAATAAAGCCGGGAACAAAAGTTTCATGCTAAGTTCTTTTTTCAGTGCAAGTTAC
>CBDTYO010000521.1:0-2655 GCA_965364615.1 uncultured Bacteroidia bacterium | reverse complement strand
ATTCCCATTAATAGCTACTAACACATAACCTCTGGCATTTTTCATTTCACCTGCTCCAGAATTTCGGCCCGGTTCAACAAGCGGACGTCGAGTTCCTCCCGGTATGACCTTACCACCTCAAGGCTGTCGAAGGCAAGGGCCCGGTCCACCAGGATGCTGGCTGAATCCAGACTGTCCTCGAGCTCATGATATATGGCCAGGTTGTGGAAGGCTTTTGCTGCCAGGGTGCTGTCACTGGATGAAGTCAGTCCGTTCCAGATGAAGTAGGCACTTTCCCAGTCCCCCGCGTCGGTAAACCTGGCAGCCAGTTTCAATGAATCGCCCTTGCCCCTGTACAGGAGCCTCGATGCCTGATTCCAGACAGGAACCAGGTACCTGCCGTATTTGGTGCCGCTCGCAAAAAAAAGTTCCCTGACCATGTTGAGACCGGAAAGGTTTTCGCCCACGGGGATGCCATCGGCGATCACCGGAAAAAAAAGGGTATCCACCGTTTCATAGCTATCATAAGGCGTCGGACGGCCCGGCAGATGTATGTTCCACTTCAGGCGATTAAACACCTCGTAGTAATTATTCAGGATCTGGGTGGGTGCCTCAGGGTAATAATCAAATCGCTCGTTCAGGCCCACAAAGTAATACTCCGTGCTGATGATGGCATCGCCTCCCATGGTATCGCAGATATTATCCACCTCCCTCCGGGTCAGGATCCTGTCTTCCAGGGCCAGGGTATCTGCCCTTCGCTCATTCAGCCAGATGGGCATCCGGAAACGCTCCAGGGGGGACTGCCGCAGCACCTCCAGTATGCCTCTGTTCAGGTTGTTGTTGATCAGGGTATCCAGAATGATGAGCTGGCGGGCATCCAGTTGTTCCCGGGTGGCCTCATTCCAGACATCCGGGGTCAGGGGAGCCCTGTTCAGGAATATCAGTTGCTGCACACGGCCAGGAAAACTGACCGTGGCGGGTTCAAGCACCTCAAATTCAACCACGCTGTATATGCTGGCACATCCTCCCAGTATAATGGAGGAATGTATTACAGCTAAGAATACCCTGGTCCTGAAAAGAAATGATTTTATGACTTTTGGTTTTATTCTTTTTGTGCTTGACGCTTATCCATATCCTGCGGACCTCTTACACGCTCATGCCCCCGCATACCTGGAGGGTCTGACCGGTCATGTAGGAACTCAGGTCTGAGGCAAGAAAAACGGATACATTGGCCACATCTTCCGGCACACCGCCACGCCGCAAAGGGATGCCCTTGATCCATTCCTCTTTCACATTGTCAGGAAGCTTGTCCGTCATATCGGTGATGATGAATCCGGGTGCTATGGCATTGCATCGCACATTTCTGGCTCCCAGCTCTTTGGCAACAGATTTGGTAAATCCCAGTATGCCTGCCTTGGAAGCGGAATAGTTGGCCTGTCCCGCATTGCCATTCACCCCTACCACGGAGCTCATATTGATGATCGATCCGCTGCGTGCCTTCAGCATGTATTTCTGAACGGCTTTGGTGAAGTTGAATACGGATTTAAGATTTACTTTGATAACCAGATCCCACATCTCTTCATCCATTCGCATCAGGAGGGTGTCGCGTGTGATCCCGGCATTGTTCACCAGAATATCCACCTTCTCAAAATCAGCCACCACCTGGTCTACGACCTGGTGTGTTTGTTCATAATCACTGGCATCACTCACATAGCCTATGCCCTTTACGCCCAGGTCCTTCAATTCTTTTTCCAGGGTCTCCATATTCTCGTCCCGGGAAAGGTCTGTAAATGCTACATCAGCGCCCTCCTGGGCAAAACGCAGGGCGATCATGCGTCCAATTCCCCTGGCCGCTCCGGTAACCACTGCAACTTTTCCTTTTAATAGATCCATGATAGATAAGGTTGTTTTGAATGAAACTAGAACACAAATAAAAGCATAAAGGTTCAAACTAAAAAAGATAGGCTTCCAGCTCCTGGCTCACCTCGGCAGCTGGGCCTTGCAGAAAATAATCCGTCAGATAATCTGTGAAACTTGATCTGCTTGGGTTGATTTCGATCACAGTGGCTCCATGGGATTTCGCAATGGAAGGCAGCATGCCGGCAGGCATCACTTCACCTGTGGATCCCACGATCAGCAACACATCGGCCGTGGAGGCTTCTTCCACCGATCGGCTGGCAGCTTCCGGAGGGATCCCTTCTCCGAAAAAAACAAAATCGGGTTTCAGCACCTCGCTGTCATCCTTGCACCTGGGTGGAAGATTATCCAGGGAGATGCTCGATATCTCATAGCGCTCTCCGCAATGACTGCATTTCAGCCATTTGGAATTCCCGTGATACTCTATCACCTGGGTATTTCCTGCTTCATGGTGCATGTTATCGATGTTCTGGGTAATCACCGACATGAGCATACCTTCCTTTTCCATCCTGGCCAACAGATAGTGTGCCGGATTGGGCTTTGCGTCCTGGAAGTACTGGTAAAATATTTTTGAGATGGCCTGCCACGATTCCGAGGGATGGGTACAGAAATAGTCAATATCAAGGATGGAAGGATCATGCTCTGACCAGATTCCACCTTCTCCCCGGAATGCCGGGATTCCACTTTCAACAGAGATCCCGGCACCTGTGAACGCCACCAGGTGTTTTGCATTGGCCAAGAGCCCTGCAGCTTGTATGA
>CBDTYO010000520.1:0-2666 GCA_965364615.1 uncultured Bacteroidia bacterium | reverse complement strand
CCCTTACATCCAGGCGGCTATAGCGGTTCAGAAATTTTTCAATGATCCTTGACAACCGCCGGTCCACCCAATGGCTGTTGGCCAGGTTCCAGAGGATGATAATACCTCCCACCAATACCAGGATCTTCACCCAGTTATTCACTCCCGAATCAATATCTGCAAATCCGATGATCAGTGAAGCCACGCCAGTGATTATACCAGCATTTCCAAGGATCATAAGCAGCAACAGGATCTTCCTTCTTACCGGATGGTTCACGACTTTTTCTGACTCCTGTGTGGTAAATCCCACACCGGTGAAAGCACTTCTTGCCTGAAATTTAGAGGCTTCCCTGGAGAGTCCGGTATGGATCAGGGCAATGGCAGCCACCCGGGTGATCAGGATAGACAAGATGAGGATAAGTATCACTGTAATAATTCCGGCCATAGGTTCTTGGTCTTCTCCCAACAGGGAATTATAAAGCCTTCCGAGGCTGTATAAGTATCCTCTGCTGGTTTTTGTTCTTGTTTTCCTGTTATAGGAGAGAAATCGATGCCATGAATGGTAGATGTGAAGGTGATGCATCTAAGACCCATATAATCAAATTTTTAAGAGGTTGTATCCGGAATGTGATCCGCATGGGATATGTAGAAAAATCAACTCGATTGAGGCACGACTTCCACAGCTCAGCACCTGAACCGAGCAGCGAAATGGTCCTGAAGCGGCATGGCTTTCCGCGAATCATCACAAGAATCCCGGTGCTTTCGGAACAACTTGGGGTCTTATTTGTAATAATAGCAGTCATTTCAATCTGAGCATATGAAACGTTTGGTGATTTCTGCCATGTGGGTGTTGCTGACCTCTTCTGCAGCCTTGGGTCAGCGAGGGTCTTTAACCGGCATGGTGGTTGACAAATCTACTTCCGGGCATGTCTCTTTTGCCACGGTGGCATTGATGAAAGCGGGGGAGGAGAATGCCTTTGCCGGGACGGTGTCGGATGAAACGGGGAAGTTCCAGATCGACAAGGTACCTTTTGGCACCTACCAGGTGGTGGTATCCTTCATTGGTTACCAATCCAGGAATATTCCGGATGTGACGCTGTCTGCCGCTGACAGGGAGCTGGACCTGGGCACCATTGTGCTGGAGCTCGAAACGATCGGGATCGAAGAGGTGGAGGTGAGGGCTGCGGCCAGGACCACCGTGAACAAGATTGACAGGCGGACCTACCGGGCAGAGGACTTCGAAACCGCCAGGGGAGGGACGGCCATTGATGTGTTGGGCAAACTGCCTTCGGTGAGCATCGGCAGTGAGAACGATGTCCTGGTCAGGGGCTCTTCCGATTTTGTGGTCTACCTGAACGGCAAACCCACCCAAACCAATGCATCGGTGCTTCTGGGCCAGATCCCCAGCGAAAACATTGAGAACATCGATATCATCACGGTGCCCACCGCCCGCTTCGAAGCCCAGGGGAGAGGGGGGATCATCAACATCACCACCAAACGATCCATTAGCAGCGGATTCACCATGGTGGCCACAGGGATGCTGGGGGGAACGCCCTGGAAGAACGGCACGGATGTATTCAGCCAGCATGTGCTGAATAACCGGCGGGGCAGCGGGGGATTGAACCTGAATTACAATTTCAACAGGCTCAATCTTCATGGGGCCATCAACTATACCCACACGAACAACAAGGGCATCGGCGACATATATACCTATATGTACCAGGATGACAGCCAGGCAAATCCGGATACCTGGTACATCCTTGACGGGAGGGGGGCCAGGCCCAAATGGGACGAGACGCTGTACACCAACCTGGGAGCGGATTACAGCCTGGGCGAAAACTCCCAACTCTCGGCCAATTACCAGTATTCCAGGCGGCATAGCGGCCGGACGGCGCATTACAAGTACAATACCTTCTTCTCGACCAGTACCGATGGCGATCCCATCCCCGGCACCATGTATGAGCTGTACAATCCCAATGACATTCACCGGAGGGGGACCTTCCAGAATTTCAGTCTCGATTACCGCCTGAACCGGGAGGATGGCTCCCTGTTTACCACCTCCTTTCTGTACGAAAAATCGAATCTTGAGCAAACCATTGAAAACAAGGAGTTTGCCTACGTGGGGGATGAGCTGTATGACGATTATTACTCCGATGAAGGCAGCAGTCCTGTGTTTCACTCCTTCCAGCGCGATGTGACCCCCCTGGATGCTTATCGGTTGGCCATGAGCTACCGGAAGGAGTTTGAGAACGGAAACTCCCTGGAGCTGGGGGCCTCTTCCCAGTTCGTCCGGCTGGAAGGCAGCTACGAATACGATACGGTGAACACAAATACTGGGCAATTTGAGGGCTACGACTACTTCAACAACAGCGTCGATCTGCAGCGCGATGTGTATGCCGCTTATGCGGAACACTCAGGCACCCGCAACCGGCTTAGCTATATACTCGGAGTGAGGTTCGAATACCTCGATCAGCTCATGAGCGTGAGCAGTACCCGGTACTTCGCGGAGGTCTATGATGTGTTTGAGGACATTGGCCGGGACTTCGATGAAACGGATTTCGAACAGAACAAGTTTGACGTGTTCCCCTCTGTGCATCTGAGTTACCAGGCCGGTGAGCTTAACACCATTTCCCTGGCGGCCAGCCACAGGATCAACCGGCCGCCGGCCAAGGACATGGCTCCCTTTC
>CBDTYO010000519.1:0-2666 GCA_965364615.1 uncultured Bacteroidia bacterium | reverse complement strand
ACCACGCCCTTTTGGTGAATGAAACCGGGCATGATCCCCACCTTGGCCTCTCCGGGAGTGATGACCCCTGGACAGTTGGGCCCCACAAGCCGTGTATCACGTTTCTCCAGATAGGCTTTCACACGGATCATGTCAGAGGTGGGAATGCCTTCCGTAATACAAACCACCAGGGAGATCCCTGCATCGGCCGCCTCCATGATGGCATCGGCAGCAAATCCGGGGGGCACAAATACCACGGAAGTATCCGCCCGGGTGGCCTCCACCGCCTCCATCACGGTATTGAAAACGGGTAAACCCAGGTGCTCCTGTCCCCCTTTGCCGGGAGTGACTCCTCCCACAAGATTCGTTCCGTATTCGATCATCTGTTCGGCATGAAAAGTTCCTTCGCTGCCGGTAAACCCCTGTACAATGACCCGGGAGTCTTTATTCAGTAATACACTCATAGAATTTGCCTATTTTGGGTTCTCGTGAAGCCCAAATGTAGCTAAAATATTTGTACATTTAAATATGGAAGCCATCCTCTACATAGGCATTGCCCAGACCTTTTTTGCAGGCATTCTGATCGCCCTGAAAAGGCCCATCATCTATGCCAATCAGATCCTTTCGGCCTGGCTCTTTATCATTTGTGCGGAGATGATCATTGTACTGATCAACGAGACGCTGATTGAACTATATCCCATAAAAATACTCCCCTACACCTATGGCCCCTTGCTGTTGCTGTATGCCAAATGGATGACCACTGAACATCCCCGCTTCGACCTGAAATACCTCTGGCATTTTGCCCCCTTTTTCATTTTTCTGATCGCCTCTTTGATCTTTTTCGATGAGAAGGTGATGAGCGGCACCCATGGATTCCTGGTCATCGACAAATTTGTCTCCTTCCGGATCGTATACGGCATTACTTTTTTCGTATCGATCACCGCTTATTCTGTGGCCACCTTTGTGGTCATACACCGCCACCAGAAGAGCATGAAAAGGCTGGTAAGCTACTCTTCCGGAAAGATTACCCTGCAGTGGCTGCTCGGGCTTTCCATCACCTTTTACACCGGCTATGTGGTCATGTTTATTTTCGGAGGAGTGGACATAATGACGGGATTCATGCCCTTTGATCCCTATGAAATCTCCTTCATCGGGCTGACCCTGCTTACTTTCTTATTTGGGGTATTTGGGTTCCAGCAACCAGGCATTTTTGAAGAGGTGGTCAGGTACCGCCACCCGGATACGGACCCCCCTGAAGCAAGTGATCCAAAAAAGTACCAGCGGTCAGGTCTGAAGCAGGAAGACGTGGCCGATTACGTAAATAAGATCAAGAAATACATGGCCATTGAAAAACCCTACCTCAACAGGGAACTGACCATCTACGACCTCGCGGACCAGCTTAAGATACCCAGACACATCCTGTCGGAAGTGATCAACGAGCACATGGGCAAAAATTTCTACAACCTGGTAAATGACTACAGGATTGATGAGGTCAAGAAGAGAATGAAAAGCGAGGACCTGCAGCAGCTTACCATTCTGGGCATTGCCTATGATTCAGGATTCAATTCCAAGTCGAGCTTCAATACCATTTTTAAAGAAAAGACCGGACAGACTCCCAGCGAATACCTGAAAACGCTGAATTAGCTTACCTCCAGAAATTGCGGAAGGAGCGGCCCAGCACCGATCTGTAGATGCGCAGGTAAATCTTGCGGTGGGGCGGATACTTCAGGAATAGCTCAAACCAGGTGGGTTTGATCATCACGGTTTTATGGTGGCTGAAGGCATCAAAACCGTGTTTTCCATGGTAGTGTCCCATGCCCGAATCCCCCACCCCGCCAAAGGGAGCATTCATGTTGATGAAATGCGTCACCACCTCGTTGATCATTCCCCCACCCGATGGCAGCTCGCGCATGATTTTTTTGGCCTGCCGGATGTTCCGGGTAAAAAGATAGAGGGCCAGGGGGGCTGGCTGCGATCGCAAGCCATCAAGCAGCTCATCCAGATTGTTGTAGCTAAGCACTGGAAGCAGGGGGCCAAACACTTCCTCCTGCATTACTTTGTCACCGGAACTTATGCCATCCATGACGGTGGGTTCAATGAACAACTGCCCGCGGTCGAAAGAGCCCCCATGGACCACTTTTTCAGGATCGATCAGGGAAAGCACCCGATCGAAGTGGCGTTCATTGACCATGCGGGGCAGAAGGGGACTCTGCAAGGGATCTGCTCCGGTGATCCTGGCCATTTGTCGTTTAAGTTCCTGCAGGAATTCCTCTTTGATATCCTCATGTACATACACGTGGTCGGGCGAAACACAGGCATTCCCGTTGTTGTGAAGTTTGCCCCACGCTATCCTCTGCGCACTCCGTTTCAAATGGCAATCGGGCATGACTATCACGGGATTTTTCCCTCCCAGTTCCAGGGTCACCGGAGTGAGCTGCTCTGCAGCCGCTTTCATCACGATCTTTCCTACCCGGGTGCTTCCGGTAAAGAAGATCTTGTCAAATTTCTGCTTGAGCAGCTCGGTGTTTTCCTCCACTCCTCCCTCCTGGACATATAACAGTTCTTTGGGAAAATTAGAGTTGATCAGGCCGGCCAGGGCGGCTGAAGCATGGGCCGTGATTTCACTGGGTTTGAGTACCACTGTATTTCCCGCGGCCAGGGATGAGATCAGGGGGATCAGGGAAAGC
>CBDTYO010000518.1:0-2671 GCA_965364615.1 uncultured Bacteroidia bacterium | reverse complement strand
CAGCGAACCAAGGAGGTGGGCATCCGGAAAGCCATGGGAGCCTCTATTTCCAGTGTGCTGCTGGTACTCTCCCGTGAGTTCATCTGGCTCATCCTGGCAGCCACCCTGGCCGCCTGGCCCCTGGCTTACTGTTTTATGAAGGACTGGTTGCAGGATTATCCTTCCCGGATCAGCCTCCAGCCCCGGATATTCCTGCTCAGCACCCTGCTGGCTTTCCTGATTGCAGCCATCACCGTGCTGATCCGGGTGTACCAGGCGGCCTCCATGAATCCGGTAAAATCGCTGCGTTATGAATGACAGGAATCATTTCAATCCCCACTACGAGCTGCTGGCGGATGCACTGAACAAGATCCCCAATGGCTTTCCCAGGACCGAAACCGGGGTGGAACTCAGACTGCTGGCCAAGCTGTTCAGCCAGGAGGATGTGGCCATCGCTTCCACCCTGAGCATGGAGCCCAGGTCCCTGAGCGACATTGCTGAACAGCACGAGCTCAGTGAGGCGGAAGCCAAAAAGCGCCTCATTGGGATGGTGAAACGCGGGCTCATCGACATCAGGCGAGAGGAAGGGGCGGGGTTTACTTTTCACCTGATCCCTTTTGTGGTGGGTTTTTACGAAAGGCAGAACGCCAGGATCGATCAGGAGTTTGCCGAGCTGTTCGAGCAATATTACCATGAAAGCTTTCACCGGACCATGCTCTCAGAGCCTTCCGTGCACCGCATAATTCCCCTGGAGAAGGCTATTCCCGTGGACATAGATGTGATGCCCTACCAGAAGGCTTCCACGTACCTTGACCAGGCACAGTCCTGGGGAGTGCTGGACTGCATATGCAGGGTACAGAAAAAACTGATCGGTCAGGGCTGTGATCATTCGGTCAGAAACTGCCTGGTTTTTTCTCCCAAACCCAACGCATTTGCCCGTTCTGAGGAGATTCAGACCCTCACCCGGGAAGAGGCCCTGGAGGTGCTGTCTGAAGCAAACCGGGAGGGACTGGTGCATTCGGTGAACAATGCCCAGAGCGAGGTCTATTATGTGTGTAATTGTTGTACCTGCTCCTGCGGGGTCCTGCGGGGGATGGTGGAATATGGCAGTGAGACGTCCATTGCCCGATCGGATTTTTATGCCCGGGTGGAGGAGGAGGATTGCACGGGCTGTGAATCCTGTCTTGACCGTTGCCAGTTCCAAGCCATGTCCATGGCAGACGGCCTCTGCCTGGTGGACCGCATGGCCTGCTATGGATGCGGACTCTGCATATCCGCCTGTGAAACCGGGGCGTTGTCACTGATCCAGAAATCACCGGACGAAAGGGTGGAACCCCCGGTGAATGACGAGGCCTGGAGGAAGCAGCGGGCAGAAGGAAGAGTCGAATAGTTTTTATGCATTGAAATAAACGCTCATGTTACGAAACTACCTCCTGGTTACACTGCGGAATCTCTATAAGAACAAGGTATATGCGCTGATCAATATCCTGGGCCTGGGCCTGGCGCTGGCCATTTGCATTGTGGCCTACTTCAACCACATGTTTGGTTATGAGTTTGACCGAAGCCATGAACACTTTGAAGAGATTTACCGGGTGACCTCCAACCGTTTGCAGGGGGAAGGGGAGCAGGAATTCGGGATCGTTCCGGCACCGTTGGGACCCGCCATGAAGAAGGACCTGACAGGCATTACCCATGCTGCCAGGATCATGCGGTCCTACTCACCTGTGAAGGTGGGGATCGACAATTTCAACAGGCAGATCTCCTATGTGGATCCGGAATTCCTGGATATGTTCACTTTTCAGGAGATATCGGGCAATTTAGGCGCCCTGAACGATCCCAACAATGTACTGATCTCCAGGGATATGGCTACTGCGCTTTATGGCAGGGAAGAAGCCATAGGGCAGCCCATTACCATATATAACGATGCCAACGTGGAGTATACCTATACGGTGGCCGGCGTATTTGAGGACCTGCCCCTGAATTCCAGTTTCCGCATCGACATCCTGACCCACATCGACAACTTCCTGACCATGTGGAATGTGCAGGATGTGAACTGGCAGCAGTTTGCCAGGATCCTGTTTGTGCAGGTGCCCGATCCTGCTTCGCTCCCTGCAGTGGCGGAGGGACTCAAGCAATACATCCCTGTGCAGAACCAGGCCAACGAGAGTTTTACCATCACCCGCTTCAACCTGGTTCCGCTGAAAGAAGTTAACAAACGATCGAGGGATACCTATAACAACTCCCTCTTCCCGGGCCTGCATCCGGCCGCCGTTCTTGCCCCGTTGGTGATGGCCCTGACCATGCTGTTGATCGCTGCCTTCAATTTCGCCAATACGGCCATAGCCTCAGCGGGAAAACGCTTGCTGGAAATCGGGATCCGGAAGGTGGCCGGCGGGGATCGCCGCCAGCTCCTGATTCAGTTCCTGATTGAGAACTACATCGTTTGTTTCCTGGCCCTTCTGGTGGGGATCGCCGGAGCCACCCTCCTGGTTCCTGCCTATGGCAGCATGTGGGAATACATGAACCTGACGCTCAGCTTCACGGATCGCTGGAGTTTCTGGGTCTTTCTGATCCTGTTGCTCTTGCTGACCGGCTTCCTGGCAGGATTGTACCCGGCGCTATACATATCCTCCTTCAAACCCCTGAAGATCCTGCAGTCCAGGACACGGCTGGGGGGTGGCGGACCCCTGGC
>CBDTYO010000517.1:0-2695 GCA_965364615.1 uncultured Bacteroidia bacterium | reverse complement strand
ATTTCTTACTAGAGTTGCTGGGTCCGCTGGAGTATGACCCTGGAGACAAGTTGGTACGTTCCATCATGCAACAAATCTGAAAGGGGGCCTCAAAGGCCCTCTTTTTTTGCCCATCAGATCTGTTGCTGCCGGAGGATGGACACGGCAGCAGCAATATACACGGCCGCTGTTTCGGTCCGAAGCCTGGAACTTCCCAGGTGGAAGGGAGTAAAACCCGATTGAACGGCTCCTTCCACTTCCTGCCCGGTAAAATCTCCCTCCGGACCCACCATCAGCGTAAAGGGTCCTTCCCGTCCCAGTTTCCCAATGCCCACCCGCTCGCTTCCAAAGCATGCAGCAATTCCACGGGTGCCCGGATGATCCAGTTGGATGAATTCCTCAAAGCTGATGGGTGGATGGATCACAGGTTTATAGGCTTTTAAAGACTGCTTCATGGCAGCAATCAGGATGCGTTCCAGGCGATCCATTTTCACCTGCCTGCGCTCGCTTCGCATACAGAGGATGGGGGTAATTTCCGAAATCCCGATTTCTGTTGACTTTTCAAGGAACCATTCAAAGCGTTCCATGTTCTTGGTGGGGGCTACAGCCAGGTGCAGGGAGTATCCCATGGGTTGGTAATTTTCTTTCCTGGCCACAATGCCCAATAGGCAGCGCTTGGGGTGATCCTCTTTGATCTCAGCCTCATACCATCCTCCCTTGCCGTCCACAAGCACCACCCTATCGCCCCTTGTCAGCCTGAGCACCCTGATGGCGTGCTTGGACTCCGGCTCTTCAAGCAGATGGGTATCGCCCTGGATCAGGGGTGTGTAAAACAGGTTCATGACAGCTATTTGAATCTAAAATTAGTAATTTAAGCATCCAAACCGCCACCCATGATCAGAATTGGACTTCTTTCCGATACCCACGGCTTCTTCGATGAAAGGATCAACGAATATTTCGGAACCTGCCATGAAATATGGCATGCCGGAGACATAGGGGACCTGGAAATCATATGGAAGCTCAAGCGGATCGCTTCAGTGGTAGCCGTTTACGGAAACATCGACGGCGGAACCATCCGGGCAAGCTTTCCTGCACACCAAAGACAGGTCAGGGACGGGGTTGATATCTGGATGACCCATATCGGTGGCTACCCGGGCAACTACGACCGGAAGATCAGGCAGGAAATGCATGAGCATCCGCCAGGTCTTTTCATATCGGGACATTCACACATTCTCAAGGTGATGCCCGATAAAAGATTGGGACTGCTGCATATGAATCCTGGGGCCGCCGGCAGGCATGGACTGCACAAGGTCAGAACCCTTCTGCGCTTTGAAGTGGATGGGGGCCAGGTGGGCCAGGTGGATGTCATCGAACTGGGTCCCCGATCACAGGGCACAATCGCCTGATCCCCTTATTGCTCATATTCCAGGAAGCGATCGATAAACAGGTCAAGTCTCCGCCTGGCAGCCAGACTGTAGACGTAGGATCCCCTTCCTATTCCTCCCCTTACCCTCCTGTCGGATTCCTTCAGGTTGAATACAATGTCGTTGAATACCCTGTTGGATGAGAGGACCTGCAAACCGCCCGGGCTGTATGCAATGTAATACCAGGCATTGTCACCCGCCCTCAGGTAGATATCAAATATATCGCCGGAACCCCTTTCCACCAACTCCACATAGGCTTCCACCTTTTTATTGACCTGGATGTCGCCAATATTCCCGATGCCCACCGGTCCGCTGTAACGGAACGAGGAAGATTCCTGATTCCATTTCAGGGGCAGATCATTGAAGAATACGGTATGCTTCCATTCCGGAGGAATCTCTTCGTAAGTCCCGGTAAGTCCCAGTTGCCTTGCCAGATCGTTGGCCATTTCCCTGCCCAGCAGGTCCTTCATGGCCAACTGGTAATGGGGGGATGTAAGATCTGCCGGATCCAGATCGGGAAGGCCGTCAATCTCCCGGCCCATCTCGGCCAGCGCTTCCTCCGAGAATGGGAAGTCCAGTCCCAGAATCAGGCGGGTCTCAAACTCATCTTCCCCCAGCTTATGCAGGGCATTCCCGGCAGCCACCATTTTGACCATCCCATAATCCAGGTTAAGATTGATCTTCCCCTCTCCATAGACCCTGCAAGCAGCTGTTTCCAGTCTCAGGTACTGACCCGGCCAGCTTTCATCTTCAAGTTTGGCGTCCTGAGATATGATATAACTCTCCCTCACAGGATCATAGATCAGCTTGCCGTCGGCCGTGGTCAGGTTGGCATCGAAATAATCCTTCCGACCGGAAATAAAGGTAGAATAGATGTGGGTGGAATCCCTTGTAATCAGGGATCCGGCATAAATATTATTCAGGTCCGTGTTTTGCATCTGCGCCGGAATGGGAATGGTGATGTCCTTGGGGTCCACCACGGAGGTGAAGCGCAGCCATGCCCTTCCAATGGGGCAATCATGCACAATCCGGGTTCCCCCATCAAACGCAAGGAAGGGATCAGAAGCAAACAAGGAGACATCTCCCTTGAAGTCAAAATAAGGGCTCAGCATAAAGGGATCATCGTCCGTGACCACTCCTTTGGACCGGCTTTCAATGCTTGTGTCCACCCAAATGCGTTCAAAAAAGATCTTGTAACTGTTGCCAAAGGCATCCTTGTAGTCATAGAAGCCAGAGCCCGTATAATCTTTCGCTCCCTCCACTGCCACAGAGGCATTGTAAATCAGGTGTTG
>CBDTYO010000516.1:0-2702 GCA_965364615.1 uncultured Bacteroidia bacterium | reverse complement strand
CGGGAGGCGCCTACTCAAATTTCATGATGGATGAGGGAATTGATCGGGTGAAGGCCAGTTACAGGCAGAATTACGAACGTCTGGCAGACATCAAGGGTAAATATGACCCGGACAACCTGTTTCGTGTAAATCAGAATATTGTTCCGAACTAACAAGACCCGGAAAAGAAATTATCATCGTTTGAACTGCTTTGGTAGGAACGTGAGGTTCAAGGATAGACCTGCCCAGGCGCTCGCATCGGTAATAGACTAGTGTTTCTCACTGAATACCCGATCGATTTCAGCCGCCAGATCTACATCCATCTGCGTAATGCCCCCCACCGAGTGTGTGCGCAAGGAGATGCTTACTTTGTTATACACATTGCTCCAATCGGGATGGTGATCTGCACGCTCGGCCAGCAGGGCCACTGAGGTCATGAAGGAAAAAGCCTCAGAAAAATTCCTGAATGTAAAATCTCTTCTGATGAAGCCCTTGGTGTAGCTCCAATCTTTGAGATGATGTGTAAGCTGCTCCCTTAGCTCCTTATCTGTATACCTTTTCATGATCTGAAGAATTTCATTGCAAAATAATGGCGAACATGTCACCCATTTCCGTGAATTCACGCTCATCGGGCACTGTTGTTGAAACAAATAATCGTGCCAATGGTTGTATGTATTGTGATAAATGAAAAAACAGCCATCGTTCTGGGAGCAACAGGTTTGACCGGAGGTTTGCTGGTAAACAGGTTGGCAGCGGATGAAAGTTATGCGGCCATCAAGCTATTCTCCAGAAGATCCTCCGGGAATAATTCCCCGAAAATACAGGAGTACATAGGGGATGTGCTTCAACTGGAAAGCTATCGGACCGACTTTACTGCAGACGTAGTCTTTTGCTGCGTGGGCACTACCTCGGCCAAAACCAAAGACAGAAGCCTTTACAGGGCCATCGATTTCGGGATTCCTTCCACGGCTTCCAAACTGGCCAAAGAAAACAACATACCCACCTTCCTGGTCATGTCGTCCATGGGGGCCAATGCCAGAAGCAGCATTTTTTACAGCAGGACCAAGGGAGAGATGGAACAGGCGGTCCTGGATCAGAAAATACCTAACACCTACATCTTGCGTCCCTCCCTGATCCTGGGGAAAAGAAATGAAAGAAGGTTTGGGGAGGGCATGGGTGCAATCCTGTTGAAAATGACCTCAGTGTTTTTGGTCGGAAGACTAAGGAAATACAGGGCCATCGAGGCCGATTGCATCGCATCTGCCATGATAAACCTGGCAAAGGTACAGCCTGAGCAGCAAATTGTGAAATCAGATACGATTGAGGAAATTGGGAAAAGGCAATTGTAGGGTCCGTCAAAGTCACCAGAAAATCTGAGTCATTCCTCCTGTTTCCCGAATCCCTGACCTCAGACGTAACTTTTCCAGAAAACAATATTCCGGGCTACTGGTTGTAATACATGTAACCAATTCAAAAGATGCCTTACTGCAAAATTACAATGGGATGAGAAATTATATCATAGTCGGAGGTTCATCCGGGATCGGGAAAGCGCTGGTTAACCTGCTCGAGGGCCAGGAGGATCGTGTCTTTGCCACCTATCACCAGAATCCGGTGGAAAGCCGCGAATACGTAAGCTACCAAAAATTCGATGCATTGCATGATGCCCTCAACCTGGCCCAGTTACCTGAGGAAATTCATGGGCTGGCCTATTGCCCGGGAAGCATCAATCTGAAACCCTTCCACCGATTTAGCGAGGAAGATTTCCTGAACGATTTCAAGCTACAGGTGATTGGTGCCACGCGCGTTATTCAACAGCTGTTGCCGAGGCTCAAGGCAAGCGAAAATTCCTCCATTGTATTGTTCTCAACCATTGCGGTGCAGCAGGGCTTTAATTTTCATTCGCAGGTGGCCATGTCCAAAGGCGCCATTGAGGGATTGACCCGGGCCCTGGCAGCTGAACTGGCACCCAATATCAGGATCAACGCCGTTGCCCCTTCCCTGACCGATACCTCACTGGCAGGCAGGTTTTTAAATACGCCTGAAAAGGCCAGTGCACAGGCGGAAAAGAATCCGCTGAAAAAAGTGGGAGAAGCAAAGGATATTGCAGAGGCAGCGGCTTATTTAATCACTCCAAAATCTTCGTGGATCACCGGTCAGATCTTCCATGTGGATGGCGGGTACTCAAGCATCAGACAATGAAAACTGTTTTACACAAAGCCGACACCAGGGGCCACGCCAACCATGGCTGGCTCGACTCATACCATACCTTTAGTTTTGCCAAATACCACAATCCGGAGAGAATGCGTTTCGGTATGCTGCGCGTACTCAACGACGACACAGTGGCCCCGGGACAAGGTTTCGGGACCCATCCCCATGAGAACATGGAAATCATCTCCATCCCCCTGGAGGGTGACCTGGAACACAAGGACAGCATGGGAAACCTGGCCGTTATCAAAAAAGGGGATGTGCAGGTGATGAGCGCAGGTACAGGAATATACCACAGTGAATACAACAAGAACAAAGACCAGGAAGTGAAATTCCTCCAGATCTGGATATTTCCCGACAAGAAGGGAGTCACCCCCCGCTACGATCAAATATCCCTCAGTGAGATCAGGAAGGAGAACGAATTCTATCAGATAGTATCCCCTCACAAAGAGGACCAGGGGGTATGGATTCACCAGGAAGCCTGGTTCCATCTGGGCGAATTTACCGGGAGTATATCC
>CBDTYO010000515.1:0-2736 GCA_965364615.1 uncultured Bacteroidia bacterium | reverse complement strand
GTCAGCGGAAAAACAGCCAGTTTAACGGGAGCCAGCACCGGCGGAAGCTTCAGCACCACCCTGGAATCGGTGGATCCGTCTTCCTTGGTGAGTTCCTCTTCGTGGTAGGCTGCTGAGATGACCTGCAGGAACATGCGGTCGAGCCCAATGGAGGTCTCCACCACGTAGGGGACATAGTTCTGGTTGGTTTCCGGATCGAAGTACTGGAGTTTCTTGCCCGAATACTCCTGGTGACTTCCCAGGTCGAAATCGGTGCGTGAATGGATCCCTTCCACCTCCTTGAATCCAAAGGGAAATTCGAATTCAATATCGGTGGCTGCATTGGCATAGTGGGCCAGTTTGTCGTGGTCGTGGAAGCGGTACTTCTGGTCGCCGAATCCCAGGGCGCGGTGCCATTTCATGCGCTTCTCCCTCCATTTCTCGAACCATTCCAGCTCGGTGCCCGGGGGCACAAAGAACTGCATTTCCATCTGCTCGAATTCGCGCATCCTGAAGATGAACTGGCGGGCCACAATCTCGTTTCTGAAGGCTTTCCCCACCTGGGCAATCCCGAAAGGGATCTTCATGCGTCCCGACTTCTGCACGTTCAGGTAATTCACAAAGATTCCCTGGGCGGTTTCGGGCCTGAGGTAGATCCGGTTGGCACCTTCAGAGGTGGATCCCATCTCGGTGGAGAACATCAGGTTGAACTGCCTCACGTTGGTCCAGTTTCTGGAGCCTGACAGGGGACAAGCGATCTCTTCGTCCACAATGATCTGGCGCAGTTCTGCCAGGTCAGAATCGTTGAGGGCCTTCACAAATCGGCCGTGCAGGGCATCGAGTTTCTCCTGGTTGGCCAGTACCCTGGGGTGGGTGCTCCGGAATTGAGCCTCGTCAAATTGGTCTCCAAAGCGCTTCCGGGCTTTTTCCACCTCCTTGTTGATCTTTCCTTCATATTTGGCCATCTGCTCCTCGATCAGCACATCGGCCCGGTAACGTTTCTTGGAATCCTTGTTGTCGATGAGCGGATCGTTGAAGGCATCCACATGGCCGGAGGCTTTCCAGATGGTGGGGTGCATAAAGATGGCCGAATCGAGTCCCACCACGTTCTCGTGAAGCAGGACCATGGAGTCCCACCAGTATTTCCTGATGTTGTTTTTGAGTTCGACCCCATACTGGCCGTAATCATATACTGCAGCCAGCCCGTCATATATTTCACTGGATTGAAAAACATATCCATACTCCTTGCAGTGCGCCACCAGTTTTTTAAAGAGATCCTCCTGAGCCATTGAATGTTTTGCTTTTTTGATTCACAGATGCACAAAAGTACATGAAAATGGGTTATTTCCTATATTTGTTCCCATATTAAGAGCAGGCCACATGGAGCTAAAATATGATTTTCTGGTCATTGGAACCGGACTCGGGGGACTGAGTTTTGCGCTGAAGGCGGCAGCGCACGGAAAGGTCTGCCTCATCACCAAGGCGGAATTGGAAGAGACCAATACCCGGTATGCCCAGGGGGGCATTGCTGCGGTGACCTACGAACCTGACAGCTATTCGAAGCATGTGGAGGACACCCTGGTGGCGGGGGATCACCTTTGCAACGAAGAGGTGGTCAAGATGGTGGTCAAGGAGGCGCCCGATCAAATCAGGGAATTGATCCAGTGGGGCACCAATTTCGATAAGCAGAGCAGCGGGAAATACGATCTGGCCCGGGAAGGGGGCCATTCGGAGCACAGGATACTCCACCACAAGGACAATACGGGACAGGAAATTCAACGAGCCCTGTCCGTTCAGATCCGGAAGCACCCGAACATCGACCTGCTGGAAAAGCATTTTGCCGTGGACCTGATCACCCAGCACCACCTGGGCAAGCTGGTGAAAAGACACCTGACCGACATCGAATGCTACGGGGCCTATGTGCTGGACCTGAAAACAGAGAAAGTGCTGAAAATCCTCTCAAAAACCACCCTGATCGCTTCCGGCGGGGCCGGTCACCTGTATTCCACCACCACCAATCCGCCCATTGCCACGGGAGATGGTGTGGCCATGGTGTACAGGGCCAAAGGGATCATCGAGAACATGGAATTTGTTCAGTTCCATCCCACTTCCCTTTACAATCCCGGGGAAACCCCTTCCTTCCTGATCTCAGAGGCCATGCGGGGCTATGGCGGGATCCTGAGAAACCAGTTGGGAGAGAAGTTTATGAACAAATACGATGCGAGGGGAAGCCTGGCACCCCGAGATGTGGTGGCCCGTGCCATCGATAATGAGATGAAGATCCATGGGCACGATTTTGTGTATCTCGACAACACACACTTGAGCGAGAAGGAGCTGAAGGAGCATTTCCCCAATATCACCGAAAAGTGTGCCTCTGTAGGGATCGATATAGCCAGGGACAGGATCCCTGTGGTGCCTGCGGCCCATTACATGTGCGGCGGGGTAAAGGTGGATATGGATGGTCAGACCTGGATCAAAAGGTTGTATGCTGTGGGGGAGGTGTCTTCCACCGGATTGCACGGGGCAAACCGGCTGGCCTCCAACTCCCTCATCGAAGCCATTGTTTACGCCAACCGGGCAGCCTCCCATGCAGTTCGGAATGTGCCCGGTTATGAGTTCGCGGAACAGATTCCTGATTGGGACGACAGCGGCACCACCCATCCTGAGGAGATGGTTTTGATTACCCAGAACCTGAAGGAGGTCAAGCAGATCATGACCAATTATGTGGGGATCGTCCGGTCAGATCTAAGACTGGAA
>CBDTYO010000514.1:0-2740 GCA_965364615.1 uncultured Bacteroidia bacterium | reverse complement strand
ATGATCCCGCTTTCCTCTGCGGGGAGTTCCAGGGTAGCCTTATCTGAATCCACTTCGGCAATAGCCTGATCCTTTTCCACATAATCCCCGTCTTTCACCAACCATTCGGCGATCTCCACTTCGGTTATGGACTCTCCCGGAGAGGGAACTTTCATTTCTAATATCATGCGTTCTGTTTTTGTATGGCTTGGGTTATTCCAAATTTCTGATAAAATCTTCTTTTACCGGAAGGTAATCGGTTTTTATTTCTCCATTGACGTAGATCTGGTCAAAATACAACTTCGCCCCGGTGGCATCATCCATCTGAATCGTATTCTGAAGGCTCAGGTGCAGATGTGGCTCCGTGGTGTTTCCTGAATTACCGCATTTGGCCAGCACTTCACCCTGGCGCACTTCCTGTCCTTCCTCCACCAGAATGGATCCCTCCTGCAAGTGGGCCATCAGGATGAATTCATCAAGGGGTGTCTGAAGCACCAAAGTGTTACCGGTCAGTTGGGCGATATTGGTCTCCCCGGGTACATTGTCCGAAACACCATCTATGACCATCACCACGCGGGCATCGCAGGGAGCGATGATCTCTTTTCCGAATACCAGATAGTTCTCATTGACCTTCGGGTCCCCTTCATAGGACCTCCCCTCTGCGACCATAAGAATATCGTAGGCGTATTGCTGCGAGATCTCGGCCAGGTGGTAATTTTGTTCCAAAGTAGTGCCCCCCCAGTAGACAAAGACCTCCTCCCGGAAGGGAATGATCATTCGGGTCCTGTTCCGCTCGAGGATGGGGATACCGATAGGCCTGGCGGGGGCTAAATAAAGTCCGGCAATCTTGTTGTTCTGTCCGTTGAGAGTGATCATAAGATTGGTCAGCGCACGGTCAAAATATGTCCTGTAAACGTGTGCCCCTCTCTGGAAACCTATAAATTCCCATGCTTTGATATTGCCCATGATCCGATTGACATTCTCAGTAAAGAATTGTCGGTTCTCCTCCAGGGTCATGGCCTTTTGCATGTTCTCGTCATAGAGCCTGTAGATGCCCTGGTAATCCTGTGAATTGTACAGGCTGGCAATCTGGGAGACCATGCCTGAATACTGGGGCAGCTCCATCTGCCCGAAGGCCAGGCCACAAAACAGGTATAAAACGGCAAAGGACTTCCTCATGGGTCTCATTCAACTTTTCTGGGCGGGACGGGTCATATTATCCTTCGATTTGTCAAACACATAATCGATCACCTGCTGATGTCGCATTTTGGAACGTACCGAACTTCCCGCAGCCGGGGAGGCGTAAAAACGCCTTGAGGCTACCCTGAATTTATGGGCGTCACTAAAGTGCATCATCAGGTGGGACCAGGGACCCATATTTCTGGGCTCTTCCTGTGCCCAGACCACGTCATCGGCTTTCTTGTATTTGGCAATGATCGACTTCATTTGCTCCACTGGCAGGGGGAACAGCTGCTCCAATCGCACCAGGGCCACATCATCGCGTTTGAGTTCTTCCCGGGTGGCAAGGAGGTCATAATAGAATTTACCGGTGCAGAAGACCAGGGATTTTACCTTGGAAACCTGGGCGTCCGCGTCGTCTATAACCTCCATGAATTTCCCGTCTGTAAGCTCCTCGACTGATGAAACCGCTTTCGGGTGTCTCAGCAGGCTCTTGGGGGTAAAGACGATCAGGGGTTTCCTGAAGTTGCTTTTCATCTGTCGCCTGAGCAGGTGGAACATATTGGCCGGAGTAGTCACGTCGGCCACGTACATGTTATCCCTGGCACAGAGCTGCAGGTAACGCTCCATCCTGGCAGAAGAGTGTTCGGCCCCCTGTCCTTCATAGCCATGTGGCAGGAACATCACCAGGCCGTTCTGGAGTTTCCATTTGTCCTCTGCGGCCGAAATATACTGGTCGATCATGATCTGTGCCCCGTTGCTGAAATCCCCGAACTGGGCTTCCCAGATGGTCAGCGTAGTGGGACTTGCCATGGCATAGCCGTAATCAAAACCGACCACCCCGTATTCGGATAGGAGGGAATTGTAGATCTGGAAATTACCCTGGTCTTCGGAAATATGGTTGAGCAGCATCACCTCTTCTTCGCTTTCTTCTACCTTCATCACGGCATGCCTGTGTGAAAAGGTCCCCCGTTCTACATCCTGTCCGCTCATCCTAACCCCGAACCCTTCCTGCAGCAGGGAACCGTAGGCCAGGAGTTCCCCCATGGCCCAGTCCAGTTTATCGGTTTCGAAATACATCTTCTTGCGGTCGGCCACGAGTTTCTCAACCTTCCTAAGGAATTTCTTGCCTTTGGGCAGTGTCGTGATCGTCTCTGCGATCTTATCCAGCTTTTTCCGGTCAAAGGTGGTATCTACGTGATCCATCATCTCCCATTCCCTGACATTCTCAAAACCGCTCCATTCATCGGCCATAAAGGGGGTGATGATCGTCTTTTCTTCCTTGCGGGAATCTTCGAGTTCTTCTTCCAGGCTCGCTTTGTACTCCTCTTCGATCTGGCGAACGAAATCCTGGTCTACCACCCCTTCGGAGATCAGTTTTTCCGCATAGATATCCCTGGGGTTCTTGTGCTTGGCAATGGCCTTGTACAGTTTGGGCTGTGTGAATCTGGGCTCATCCCCTTCATTGTGGCCGTATTTCCGGTAACCCAGCAAGTCGAGAAAGACGTCCCGTTTGTACCGCATGCGATATTCCAGGGCAAAGAGCGCCGCATGAACCACGCATTCCACATCATCAGCGTTC
>CBDTYO010000513.1:0-2751 GCA_965364615.1 uncultured Bacteroidia bacterium | reverse complement strand
GCTTTCTGGCTTCCCGGGGTAGACTCCAGGACCAGTCCGGCCGCCCCGGCGTAAACCACGATGGCCACGCGATCCTCCGGTCTGAGTTCATTGACCAGCATCCTGAAGGCCTGCTTCAGCAGGGGGAGCTTATTGGCCGCTCCCATGGATCCCGATACGTCGATCAGAAAGACCAGGTTGGAGGGAGGCAATTCCTCCTTATCGATGCTCTTTCCCTTCAGGCCCACATGCAGAAGCTGGTGGGATCCGTTCCAGGGGCATTGGGAGATCTCGGTATAGACGGAGAAAGGGTGTTTGCCTTCCGGCTCGGGATAATCGTAATTGAAATAATTGATCATCTCCTCGATGCGCACGGCATCCACCGGTGGCAGCTGACCCATGTTCAGAAACCGGCGGACGTTTGAATAAGACGCTTTGTCCACATCAATGCTGAAGGTCGAAAGGGGATTGTGAAACACATCCTTGAATCCGTTCTCATGGATGGTGCTGTACCCTTCGGTGTTGTGCTGAACGTATCCTGGTTCAGGGGCATAGGATGCATACACCTGGGTGCGTTTGAGGTGGCGGGTCCCTCCTGCCGGTACAGCTGCCACATGGGAGGTCTTATCCCTTGCCATGTCGGGCATGGCTGCATCATATTCCACGGCGACCACTTCCTCAAGCTCGGGCACGGAGGCTTTCAGGATGACATTGATCTGGCTGGATTTGCCAATCCTTACTTCCTTCGACCCATACCCCATTAAAGAGAATACAAGGAATCTGTCCAGGGGATTTACCTGTATTTTATAGGAGCCGATCATATCGGTCACCACGGCGTTCTTGGTGCCCTTGACCACCACATGGACCCCGCTCAGGGGTGCTCCAGCCTCATCCGTCACCACCCCATTGATGAAGCGGGACTGATCGGGTGCCAGGCTAAAGGCCGAAAAAAGCAGTACTGTAATTATTGAGATTAAAGCTTTCATGATTTCTACGTTTAAGTTTGACTTCAACCATAGGATGCAAGCTTCCATAGGATTCCATAAAAACGTCTGTATTTTTTGCTATTTTTATGTGACCCACTCCCGGCACATGCTAGATATCAGCGGAAAACATCCGGAAAGATCAGACGAGGAATTGCTCAGCCAGTTTAAGAAAACCGGTGATCTTGATGTGCTGGGCGAACTCTATGCCCGTTATATGCACCTGGTCTACGGGGTGGCCCTCAAATACCTTGAAGACCGGGAAGATGCCAAAGATGCGGTCATGCAGATTTTCGAAAAACTGATGGCAGATTTGCCCGGACAGGAAGTCAGGAATTTCAAGAGCTGGTTATATGTAATCGCCAAGAACCACTGTCTGATGCAGATCAGGGCCCGAAAAAGCGCCGGCGGCAGGATGGAGAAATACAAAATCGAGCAGGAATTTATGGAATCTGACCAGGAATTGCATCCCATAGACAGAGAGGAGCCTTCCCTGGAGGATGCACTCAAAAAATGTATAGAACAATTGAAGAATGAACAGAAACAGTGCATTGAATTGTTCTATTACCAGAAACACTGTTACCAGGAGATTGCTAAGCAGTTGAATATGAATGAAAAGAAGGTGAAAAGCTATCTCCAGAACGGCAAGCGGAATTTGAAAATTTGTTTGGAAAACCAAGATGTCAGCCCAAAGGACACATAAGAAACTGACTGCCTTTTTAAGGTACCTGAAAGGAGAACTCTCCCCTGAGGAGCGGTATGGCCTGGAGCGGGACCTGGAGGCCGATGCTTTTGAGATGGAGGCCATGGAGGGCTTTGAGAGCATTGCCCCCGGGGACCTGGAGGAAGATATGCTCTCCCTCCACGCTCAAATGCGCAGAAGGCTGCAAAGGAGAAGAAGAGTGGCGCTTTATGGCATTGCCGCCACCGTGGCATCCATCCTGGTGGTAGGCACCATATTTATCAATATCTATGATTTCAATCCGGAAGCGGACAAAGAGGCCTTACAGATTGAGGAGTCCTTTCAGACCGAAGAGTCCCAGTCGCAGCCTGCCCGGGACCAGGATACCAAAAAGGCAGAAGCAGGCAAGGGACCAGAAACTGACCGGGGAGAAGCAGCAGCCCAACAGGAGAGGGAAATGGCTCTGTTGGATGTGGCTGAAGAGCCCGTAAGCGAAGACCTTGATATTCTGGTAGTTGAGAATGACGTGGTTGAAGCAGAAGCGGACCCAGCTGCAGCGGACCCAGCTGGAACTGACGCAGCTGATGTTGAAGCTGCTGCTGTTGAAGCTGCTGCTGTTGAAGCTGCTGCTGTTGAAGCTGCTGGAGTGGCTGCCCCTCGGATGGCCAGGGACCCATTGCCGGAATTGGCAGAGGAGATGGCTCCGGAGCCAAAGGCTGAGGAGGTAACGGTAGTGGAAACTGCTCCCGCCAGGAGACAGAAAAGGGCCGCGAGTAAAGCTCAGCCTGTTTCCTCGCGTGCGGATCAGGTGCAGGCTGCTGAATTTGTAGCAGGACGTGTAAGCGGAGTCGTCATTTCTTCTGAAGACTTGGATCCCCTTCCGGGTGCCTCTGTTTTTAGCAAAGACTCAGATTCCGGAGTAATCACCGATGGGGAGGGCAGGTTCACAATTCCTGCCGGGGAAGGGCGCCAAACCACAGTGGTAGCCAGTTATGTGGGCATGGTGACAGAGGAATACCATCTGGACCCGGACCAGGTAAACAGGGTGATGATGCAGCCGGATCCCTCCACCCTGGATGAGGTGGTGGTGCTTGCATACGGTGCTCA
>CBDTYO010000512.1:0-2752 GCA_965364615.1 uncultured Bacteroidia bacterium | reverse complement strand
GCCCTCGTCGGAGTGGGACTCGGCAATGAGTTTGAAATCCCACCTTTTTCCGGCAGGATCCTCCGGGATCACCGCACAATAGATTCCCCCTTCGGCGGCCAGCAGTACTTCCTGTTTTCCTCCCGCCACCACATCCGCAAGGCCCGAACCCTGTCCGTTTTTGTGCCCGGTTTCAGGTATCTCTCCAATGAGCCGTGCGCTCCATGAAGCACCGTTCAGGTCGTCGGCTTCCAGCCAGATCACTCGGGGAAGATCCTCGGCAATAATGTCGGCCATCTGGTCCCCATCCACATCCACAAAATGGTAGCCATCGTAAGCAAAGCCGAAGGATATTCGTGCCCAATCGCCGGTCATGTTTCCGCCGGGATTCAGGTAGAAGTACTTCCCTGCGACAATGTCCTTGTAGCCGTCCTTATTGATATCTGTGGCATCGATGCCAAAGGATCTCAGCCAGTCTGGGCCTCCCGCCGGCATGAGCATTTCCCTCTGGGTATCAATGGCCTTGTAGGACCACTGGTCTGCGGGAATGGACTGGGCCAGAAGGGTGCTGCTGATGAGCACGCTTATGGATAGTGTTAGTATGGTTTTCATGATAATAATATATTGTTATTGGTTGCTGCTCAGGGGATTATGGTTTGTATTTAATCAGGAGCATGATGCCTGGCCACTGTATTTCCACCCCGTGCACCATACCCTCGGGGTAGAGGGGGGTCAAGCCGGTCTTAATGGCATTTTCTCCTACTTTCAGAACGTACAATTCTTCCAGAGGGACGTCGTGTTCGTAATAGTCGTATTTGGGTCCTTCCTTGGTGAAGACAATGAAATCGTTGATGTAAATCCCATTGAAGTATCCCGGGCTCCAGGTTCTGAAAACCAGTCTGGCATCCACTGCATTTGCCAGTCTACCCTTTATGTATACCCTCTCCTCAAATTCCCCGTTCCGTGTGAACCAGCCTTTGGGGCGTCTGTAGGGTTTGCACAGTTCCACGGAATAACCACTTCTGTTTAGCTCCAGGTCGTCCACTGCATCGCTCATGTAAATATAGCCATCGGACCGGTGTACAAAAGCAGCCAGCTTCATTTTTTCCAATTGATCGGGAACCCATTCCGTGTTCCAGGACAGGGTACAAGGAACTGCATAGGAAGTCCCTATATGATTGTATATCTGTCCCTTATGATAAGCGTAATGCCACTGTCTATAGATCCCGTCACCCTCCAGATCCACATCCTCATAGTGTCCCACAATGTCAACCTTCTCGATCTTTTCGCCCCGGGGGATCTCCAGGAGGATTTGGCATGAATCTCCGAGAGTTTCTCCATGTATGGGTTGGGCAATGCGCGTTCTGTCCTTTACCTGAGCAGGATCGTAGTAAATCCTCAGGATCATTCCATAGACCAGGTTCTGGGGCCACCAGTGTCCGGCCGTATCCACTTCAAACAGAAAGGTATTGCTGCTTCCTTCTTTCAGAAAGGACAGCTCCACGGGTACCACCGCGTTGTAATGGTGGGCATAATCGGCATCGGGCCCTGGAATATGGAGAGACTCGGGAAGGCGCAGTGCTCTGTTCCCATTGATGCTGACCCTGAGGCCTTCTGTTCCACCGTGGCAAAGCATTTTCTCCACCACCAGTTCGGCGCGTATGGCCTTTTCCAGATCCACCTGGAAAGGGGGTTGAATGATCCCTTTTCCCTCATAGTCTATGACATTTTCTATCAACCGGTAATCCAGCCTGCCACCTACACGAAGGGCTCCATTGCAATCGCCCGCTTCGTTGTACCAGGCATGTTCCCTGAACAGATCGCCGGGTTCAGGCTGAGCCATGACCATGCAGAACATAAGCATGGAGCCTAACAGAATGATTACATATTTCATATCGTGTAAATGATTTTGTATAGGCTGTTGGCTTCCAGTGTGATGCGATGTTCTGAAATATTGTTCACATCGATTGCCTCCCATCCCTTCTCCCGCAGGATGCAGCAGGTCTCGGGCCGGTTCTCCATTCCTTCCAGAAGGACCGGGATGCCGGATTCGCCAAGGTTGGCTATAAGGAGTTTGGTTTCTTCAACATGTTTCAGGCAGATGGCATCGATTTCCAGGGGATGACTGCTTTCGGTGGAAAGGATTTCAGGCAAATCAGCGCCTTCCAGTTCCTGAAACAGGTGGAGCAGGGGGGAGGGTCCATGGGAACCGCCGTGACGGGGCAGGATGCCGCGGGGTCCCACAGTCTCGTAGTAATTCAGGGATGTTGCCCCTGCCATGGCCAAATGCCTGAGGCTGCCCAGGGTCCATCCTGCACTGAATAAAGTATGTTGCCTGGGATCTGTTTCAGGGAGAGAGCTCTCCGTGTTTCCGTCCGTGGCCACCGCATTGAATCGCTGCTTCAGGCTGATGGCACCGATGGAAACGGGTTTGCGGAGCAGCGCCCGGGCACTCTCCACCACGTGGGGCTGAGCTTCCAGGTTTTCCAGCAGGGTGAGCTTGTCGAAGGCGTGGACCTGGGGACATATGCTGAAGTTGATAAAATCCAGCAGACCGCCATCCGGAGGGTTCCGGTTCAACTCGGCGAAATAGGCATCCGTCCCGCCTCCCACCGGGATTCCGGGAAAGGCCGTCTTCAGGGCAGGAACCACCTGCTGCAGCAGGGTGTTTCCGGAGAGAAATTTGTCATCAAAGACCAGGATGCGCCCGATCTGCACCGGCTGCTCCCTGTACTTCTTCAGAAAAGCCTGCGACTCATTGTGGGGGAATTCG
>CBDTYO010000511.1:0-2756 GCA_965364615.1 uncultured Bacteroidia bacterium | reverse complement strand
GCAATGTGTGGAAGACCTTGAACAACGGGACCACCTTCAAACCCGTATTTGACCAATACGGATCTTACTCCATGGGGGTGATCACCATGGACCCCAACAATCCCAACCTGCTCTGGCTGGGCACCGGCGAGAACAACCACCAGCGGGCCCTGGGCTATGGTGACGGCGTCTACAAATCGGAGGACGGCGGCGAGTCCTGGAAGAACATGGGACTGAAAGAGTCCCGCCACATAGGTGGCATTGTGGTGGATCCCAGGAATTCCGATGTGGTCTTTGTGGCAGCCGAAGGTTCGGCCTGGGGACCCGGAGGGGACCGCGGACTATACAAGACCACCGACGGCGGGGAAACCTGGAGAAAGGTGCTGGAGATCAGTGAAAACACCGGGGTGAACAACGTGGTGATGGATCCGGTGGATCCCGATGTAATGTATGCCACCGCCGAGCAGAGACGCCGGCATGTCTTTACCAAGATCGGAGGAGGACCCGAATCGGCCGTCTACCGTTCCCTGGACGGGGGAGAGAGCTGGGACAAGATCATGAAGGGTTTGCCTTCAGTACATATTGGAGGGATGGGAATCGCCATCTCACCGGCCGACCGCAATGTGCTCTACCTGATCGTGGAAGCCGCCGAAGGCAAGGGGGGATTCTTCCGCTCTGAGAACAGGGGTGCCTCCTGGAAGAAGATGAGTGATCACCATGCCAGCGGCCAGTATTACAATGAGATCTACTGCGATCCGGTGGATGTGAACAAGGTCTATTCCATGGAGACCGTATCGAAAGTGACGGTGGACGGGGGCAAGACCTGGAATAGCATCAGCACCCAGGGACGCCATGTGGACGACCATGCCCTGTGGATCGATCCGGACGACACGGATCATTACCTCATCGGCGGCGACGGGGGAGTGTATGAAACCTTCGATGAAGGAGCCACCTTCCTGTATAAATCCAACCTGCCGGTGACCCAGTTTTACAGGGTCAATGTGGACAACGAAAGCCCTTTCTACAATGTGTACGGGGGTACCCAGGACAACAATACCCTGGGGGGTCCCTCCATGAACAAGAGTTCGGCAGGGGTAAGCAATGAGGACTGGAAAGCCATCAAGGGGGGAGATGGTTTCTGGGTGGCCATCGATCCGGAAGATCCCAACATCGTCTATGCCGAATCGCAATATGGAAATGTGAACCGCTATGACAGGGTGAGCGGGGAAGGCATCAGCATCAAGCCCCGTCCGCGAAAGGATGAGGATACCTACAAATGGAACTGGAATGCTCCTCTGGTGGTCAGTCACCACTTGCATACCCGCCTCTACATGATGGCCAACAAGGTATTCCGTTCCGACGACCGGGGCAATTCCTGGGAGGTGATCAGCGGGGACCTGACCTCGGGCGTGGACCGAAATACCTTTCCTGTCATGGGCCAGTTCTGGAGCTGGGACGCGGTGCAGAAAGATGTAAGCACCAGCCTCTGGGGCACAGGAGTCTCCTTTTCCGAGTCTCCCCTTGATCAGGACCTGTTGTTTGCGGGCACCGACGACGGGGTGGTTTCCATCACCACCGATGGAGGGAAGAACTGGAAACAGGTTCGCAACTTTCCGGGGGTCCCGGAATACACCTATGTGAGCGACTTGAAGGCCGACCGCTTCGATGCCCGGGTGGTCTATGCCACCTTCGATAACCGCAAACGGGACGACTTCACACCCTATGTGCTGAAAAGCTACGACCAGGGAAACAGCTGGGTGAGTATTTCCGGCAACCTGCCTGAGAACGGAACCGTGCATACCATCGAGCAGGATCCGGAGGTTCCGGGATTGCTCTTTGCAGGGACCGAGTTTGGTTTCTATTTCAGTGTGGACGGGGGCGAGGCCTGGACCAAACTTGGCTCCGGACTGCCCACCATCAGCGTGCGCGACATGGTGATCCAGGAAGACCAGAACGACCTGGTGCTGGCCACCTTTGGCCGGGGATTCTATATCCTGGATGATTATACGCCTTTGCGGGAGCTGGCAATTGACCAGGCCCTGCTGGAAAAAGAGGCCCATATCTTCCCCGTGGAGGATGCCCTGATGTACATCCAGACCGGGGGCAAATACGGCCAGGGGTCCACCTTCTTCACCTCCAAGAATCCCGAATTCGGGGCCACCTTCACCTACTTCCTGAAGGAAGTTCCCAAAACCCTCAAAGCCGAGCGTCAGGAAAAGGAAAAAGACTTGTTTGAGAACAAGCAGCCCATTCCCCAGCCCACCCGCGATCAGCTGAGGCTGGAGGAAAGCGAGGAAGCCCCTTACCTGGTCTTTGCCATCCGGGATGCTTCAGGTGAGGGGATCCGGAAACTGTATACCAAAGCCTCCGAAGGACTGAGCCGGATCCACTGGGACCTGCGCTCGGATCCCTTCCGACGTCCGCCCAGCGAGGGCGAGGACTGGTTCAACGAAGGTGGGAGTGGCCCGGAGGTTCTGCCCGGCACCTATACCGTGGTGCTTGACTTCGGTGAGGAGGAAGCCCGGGGCACGGTCGAGGTGCGCCCGGATCCCCGCGTGACCATCTCCATGGCCGACCGGCGGGCCAACTGGGATGCGCGCCAGCGCATGGGTGCGGTTCAGGAGGTCATGGCCGACGCACTCACACGGATCGTCGCGGCCCAGTCCGACACCCGGTTCGTGACCGAGCAGATCGACCGTCTGACCGGGCTCGCTGAAGCGGCCGGTGAGGAGTTCGAAACCGACGAGGACAAACCCTATGCCGCGCTGAAGAAGGAA
>CBDTYO010000510.1:0-2756 GCA_965364615.1 uncultured Bacteroidia bacterium | reverse complement strand
ACATCATCGCAGAATGGGTGAATGAACATCAAAAGGCCCGAAAGGTGGTTCGCCACCATTTCGACCGGAGTGCGGTGATTTCTTCCAAAGGAGTGAAAGGCAAAGAGGAGGAAGGGGAAAAATTCAAGGACTATTTTGAATTTACAGAACCCCTGAAGAAGTGCGCAGGACACCGCATCCTGGCCATGCGCAGGGGAGAGCAGGAGGGATTTTTGAAAATTTCGGTGGAACCCCCGCAGGCTCAGGTCACCGACGCCCTGGTGGACCTCTTTGTAAAAAGCCCCTACGACGTGGGCCGGCAGGTGGAAGAAGCCGTAAAGGATTCCTACAAAAGGCTTATTCAGCCTTCCATCGAGAATGAGTACAAGGCCCTCTACAAGGAGAAGGCAGATCAGGAGGCGATCAAAGTCTTTGCCGGCAACCTGCGGCAGCTCCTGCTGGCTGCTCCGCTGGGTCAGAAAAGGGTGCTGGCGCTGGATCCGGGTTTCCGGACCGGATGTAAGCTGGTATGCCTGGATGAGCAGGGCAACCTGCTGCACAATGCCACCATCTATCCGCATCCCCCCCAAAAGGACCGGGCAGGATCCACCCGGAAAGTTTCCTCGCTGGTGGAGCAGTACAAGATCCAGGCCATTGCCATAGGAAATGGCACCGCCAGCAGGGAGACCGAACGGTTTATCCGGATGCTCCGCTTTCCCCACGACATGGAGGTATATGTGGTCAATGAATCGGGCGCCTCCATCTATTCCGCATCCAAGATAGCCAGGGAGGAATTTCCGGATTATGATGTGACGGTTCGCGGAGCCGTTTCCATTGGACGGCGGCTGATGGATCCCCTGGCGGAGCTGGTGAAGATCGATCCCAAAAGCATTGGAGTGGGACAATACCAGCATGATGTGGATCAGGGCCATTTGAAGAAGAGCCTCGATGAAGTGGTGGAGAGCTGCGTGAACCTGGTGGGGGTAAACCTGAATACCGCCAGCAAGCATTTGCTGACTTATGTATCCGGTCTGGGCCCCGTGTTGGCTCAGAATGTGGTGGACCATCGCCAGGAGATCGGAGGTTTCACCTCCCGCAGGCAGCTCAAGGAAGTTCCCCGGATGGGGGAAAAGGCTTTCGAGCAGTGTGCAGGATTTCTTCGTATCGAGGGAGCAGACAATCCCCTGGACAACTCTGCGGTCCATCCCGAAAGTTATCACATCGTGCAGCAGATGGCTTCGGACCTGAAGGTGGATCTGAAACAGCTGGTCAGGGATGAATCGCTGGTCAGACAAATCGATCTGAACCGGTATGTACAGGGAGACATCGGGCTTCCGACACTGAAGGACATACAGGCGGAACTGGAGAAACCGGGCCGGGATCCCAGGCAGCAGATTGAGGTGTTTGAGTTTGATCAGACGGTTTTCGCCCTGGAAGACCTGAAACCTGGCATGGAACTGCCGGGCATAGTCACCAACATTACCAAGTTCGGGGCCTTTGTGGATGTGGGTGTGAAACAGGACGGGCTGGTCCATATCTCCCAGCTGGCCGACCGTTTTGTCAAGGATCCCAACGATGTGGTAAAGATCCACCAGCATGTAAAAGTGAGGGTGCTGGAGGTGGATATTTCCCGGAAAAGGATCCAGCTTTCCATGAAAAAAGGCTAAATTCGGTCTTTCAACCCGAAATCAGCGCCTGTATGAAAAAAATTATATTGGCTTCCCTGGCAGTCTTTGCCTTGTGTGGCGTTCAATCCTGTAAAACCTCTCCTTCTATGGAAGCACCTGTGGCTGCGAAAAAACCCAAAGAAATGACCATCCATGGTCATACCCGCATGGACAATTACTACTGGCTCAGGGAACGGGAAAATCCCGAAGTCATATCCTACCTGGAGGCTGAGAATGCTTACAGGGAAGGGGTCATGAAAGGTACGGAACAGTTGCAGAAGGACCTGTTTGAAGAAATTGTGGGCCGGATCAAGCAGGACGATGAATCGGTTCCCTACAAGGAGAATGGGTACTATTACTACACCCGGTACGAAGAGGGCAGGGAATACCCCATCTTTTGCCGGAAGAAGGAAAACCTGGAGTCGGCGGAAGAGATCCTGGCCAATGTCAATGAACTGGCGAAGGGCCATGCATACTTCCAGGTGGGAGGCCTGAGTGTGAGTCCCGACAACCGCTACATGGCCATAGGCATTGATACGGTGAGCCGGCGGAAATATACCATCTATATCAAGGATCTGGAAACGGGCACGATGCTGGACGATGAAATCAGGCTGACCACCGGAGGAGCTGTCTGGGCCAGCGACAGCAGGAACCTCTTTTATACGCAGAAGGACGATGAAACCCTGAGGAGCAAAGCCATATACCGGCATGTGATGGGCACTCCTTCCGCGGAGGATGCGCTGGTGTTTGACGAAAGCGATGAAACCTTCAGCACTTTTGTCTTTAAAACCAAGTCCAGGGAGTATATGATCATCGGAAGCACCAGCACCCTTACCTCTGAATACCGCTTTCTGCCGGCCGGTGATCCCACCGGCGAGTTTCAGATCATTCAACCAAGGACCCGGGGCCTTGAATACAATATCAGCCACTATGGCAATTATTTCTATATCATTACCAACCTGGATGCCACCAACTTCCGCCTGATGAAGACCCCCTTAACCCAAACAGGTAAGGAGCACTGGACGGAGGTGATCGCCCACCGGGAGGATGTCTTCCTGGAAGGCATAGAGATTTTTCAGGACTACCTGATGGTGGAGGAACGCAAAGAGG
>CBDTYO010000509.1:0-2761 GCA_965364615.1 uncultured Bacteroidia bacterium | reverse complement strand
GGTGGATGAACCCACCCCTGACTACGTTACAGGAGAAAATGAGGAAGCAGATACCGGTCCGGACCAGATTTGGTTTCGCGTGCAGGTGGCCTCGTCCAAGAACAAAATAGCCGCCACACCGTCTTCTTTTAAGGGTTACAGCCAGGTGAAAGTGATCCAGGATGGAAGATGGTACAAATACCTGGTGGGTGGAGAAAGCAGCTATCATGCGGCCCTGGAAATGTGCCAGGAAGTAAAAACAGATTACCCGGACGCCTTTGTGGTAGCCTCCAAAAATGGAAAAATCCTGCCCCTGAAGGAAGCCCTGGAGGAAATAAACCGATGATATGAAAATCAGCATAGAAGCCAAAGTCGCATTGATTGGTATTGCCACCCTGTTGGTCCTGATCTGGGGCATCAATTACCTGAAGGGCCGGAATATCCTGAGAAGCTCCTATACCCTGTACGCTTTTTACCCGGATTCAGGGGGCCTGGAAAGCTCGGCACCCGTGCTGATGAACGGGATCAAGATAGGGTATGTGGAGGCCATTGCTCTGGAGCCTGAGGCATTGCTCCCCGTGGAGATCACCCTGCACATAGAAAAGACCTTTCCCCTGAGGACCGGTTCCAGCGCCGTCCTTTTCAGTGCCGACCTGCTGGGAAGCAAAGCCATTCGCATCCAGGCTTCTCAGAATGAGGGTTTTCTTATGGACCAGGACACCATTGCATCACTCCTTGAGCCTGATCTCTTTTCCTCCATTGGCGCACAGGCACTCCCTGTTGTGCAGCAAATCGGACAATTGGCCACCTCCCTGGATTCCCTGGCTGAAAGCATGAATGATCTTTTGGGGTCCGAGGCAGCCCATAGAGCCATAGAGGATGTCTCAGGCATGGCAGCTTCCCTGAAATCTTCCCTGAAACCCGGAGGATCGCTGCACGCAAGCATGCAAAACCTGGAGTCCTTTTCTTCCATGCTTGCCGAACAGGAAGATGAAATTGCGGCCATGACCTCGCACCTCAGTGCAGTGAGTGAGGCCCTGGACAGTGCGGGTTTGGATCAACTCTCCCAGGAGCTGGTGGCCACCACTGCAGAGTTCAGAACCCTGATGGCCCAACTGAACTCAGGGGAGGGTAGCCTGGGCAAACTGATTTATTCCGACACCCTGTATTTCCATATGGAAAATCTGGTGGCAGACCTGGACAGCCTGGTGCTGGACCTCAGTGAAAATCCAGGAAAATATGTCCATTTTTCACTGTTTGGCAAATCACAGTAAAAGATCTGGCATCGGGGCCTGAAATGTCCGGAAAAAAAAAGCAAAAAAACCTTCAATTTGGATTGATTTCAGACCAATTCTGGAGGTACTGATTAAACTAAGAATTGAATTGGAGGGGCTAAAGGTTTCTAAAACAATTTATTAAGCTTTGGATATCAATGACAATGCATAATATGATGAATATCAATGTGTTATAAAATTGTCATTTTTTTTCAATTTCTAAACAATTGACCCTAACACTGATATAATTAATCTGAGAATTTCAAGTCCGGTCAAATTTTTTTTTTACTTTTTTTTCACAATCTTTGCTTTGGGAATTGCACTAGCTCTAAATGTAATATAGAACCTGACTAAATCGACGTTTACAATGCATGAACGTATTTGGAACAATTGTCTGAATGTGATCAAAGACAATGTCCCCTCAATAAGTTTTCGTACTTGGTTTGAGCCTATTGTTCCACTTAAGCTTGACAATGATATTCTGACCATTCAGGTTCCCAGCCCCTTCTTTTACGAGTACCTCGAAGAGCAGTATATTGACATCCTTCGCAAAGTGATCAAGAAAGAACTGGGCCCGGAAGCCAAGCTGGAGTACAATGTGGTCATGCAAAACAATTCCTACAGCAACAGCAAGCCCTACACGGTAAAATTTCCTGCCAGGAACACCAAGGAGATCAAGAATACGCCTGTTTCTGTGCCGCTTGATGCCGGTGAGAACACCATCAAGAATCCCTTTGTGATTCCGGGACTGAAAAAACTGGACATTGACCCCAGGCTGAATCCCGAAAATTCCTTTGAGAATTTCATTGAAGGCGAATGCAACCGGCTGGCCCGATCTGCTGGATTTGCCGTATCAAAAAACCCGGGAGGCACCGCATTCAATCCCCTGCTGGTCTATGGCGACAGCGGCCTGGGTAAAACACACCTGGCACAGGCCATCGGAATTGAGGTAAAGGAGCTGTTTCCCGAGAAGACAGTGCTTTATGTGAATGCCAATAAATTCCAGACCCAGTTTGTGGATGCCATCCGGAACAACAATAAAAACGACTTCCTCCATTTCTACCAGATGATCGATGTGCTGATCATTGATGACGTACATGAATTCGCTGGAAAAGAAAAGACCCAGGATACCTTCTTTCACATTTTCAATCACCTGCACCAGAGCGGTAAGCAACTGATCCTGACTTCCGACAAACCCCCTGTGGAATTGCAGGGAATGGAATCGAGGCTCCTGAGCCGCTTCAAATGGGGGCTTTCGGCCGATCTGCAGGCGCCCGACTTCGAGACCCGGATGGCCATCCTGAAGAAAAAAACCTACAACGACGGCATTGATCTGCCCGAAGAGGTGCTGGAGTATATTTCCACCCACATTTCCGATAATATCCGGGAACTGGAAGGAGCCCTGATCTCCCTGCTGGCCCAATCGACCCTCAATAAGAAGGAGATCACCCTGGATCTGACAAAAGAGATGATCGACAAGCTGATCAAGAGCACCAAGCGGGAGATCT
>CBDTYO010000508.1:0-2764 GCA_965364615.1 uncultured Bacteroidia bacterium | reverse complement strand
GTGATGGAGATATCGATGCGGGGGACTTCCGACTCGTCAAACACAAAACCGGGTGCCGGATGCCGGACCTGGCCGCTGGAAGCCAGGTGAATTCCCAGGAGGGTCAGAAGCATCAGGCCTCCGGAAAGGACAGGCCTATTTCTGATCATTTGGGTGTGTCTCTTCGTATATCAAATACTTGCTTCTTTTGGCCCTGTAGTCCTCCAGCGGCTCCTGCCAGCTTTCCCTGATCTGCTGTTCATCCCAGCCGGCCAGGATCTGTATCCTCAAAGCATCCGTTCCGGCCAGTTTATCAAAATAGGGAGTGAAAAAATCCTCTTTCCTGGGAAAAGCTTCATAGGCCTCCAGCAACCAATGCAGGTATATCCGCTGCCAGCCTTCTTCGGGTTTAAAATCTCTCAGGTCGGCCCCAAAACAGACCTGACCCTCAAATTTGGGGTTTCTGGCCACACCAGGAATTTCCACCGGGGTAAAACTGAATTCCCCCTGAAGCTCGGGATGTCCGTAGATCTCAAAAGGCATGTCAGTTCCCCTTCCTTCACTGATCACGGTTCCTTCAAAAAAACAGGTTGAGGGATACATCCTGATGGCATGGTCGTTGCCCAGGTTGGGAGAAGGATTCACCGGCAGGGTGATGGGAGCGCCAGGGAAATACCCCTCACAGGGTACCACGGTGAGCTCACATGTTTGACCGCCTTCCAACCAGCCTTCGCCATTGATCATGCCTGCCAGTTCCCCCATGGTCAGTCCATAGACCACGGGAATGGGGTGCATGCCCACAAAGGAGGAGAAGGCAGGGTCCAGCACCGGACCATCCACATAGTCCCCGTTGGGATTGGGCCGGTCGAGCACCAGCAAGGGTATATCCTGTTCGGCACAGGCTTCCATGACATAGTGCAGGGTGGAGATATAGGTGTAAAACCTGGTTCCCACGTCCTGGAGGTCGAACACCACCATCTCAACGTCCCGGAGGGTTTCAGCCCCGGGTTTTTTATTGGCCCCATAGAGCGATACCACAGGAATTCCGGTCAGGGGATCCCTTCCGTCCTCTACACTCACCCCGGCAGCCAGCTTGCCCCGGAACCCATGTTCAGGAGCGAAAACCTTGACGATCTGATCTTTCGAGAGCCCGCTGGCAAGCAGGGTATCCACCAGGTGTACATCCCCCACCATGGAAGTGTGGTTAGCCACCAGTGCAATCTGCTTGTCTGCGATCAGCGGAAGGTAGTGTCCGATGTTCTCTGCTCCGCTTTGTACCGGATCCATGCCCGGTGTGCATGCCCCTGCCAGACCCAACAAGGTCAGCCATGTGGAAATCATCAATCTTTGCACCACCCTAAAATAGTAAAAAGATGCTTACTTTTGGTGAAGCAATTGAGAATCCTTGAATACCGAACTCTTTATCGTACGCCGATTGATCGGCAGCAGAAAGGCAGGACGCAGTTTCTCCCGTTCCATCGTGGGCATCGCCATATTTGGCATTGCGCTAAGCCTTTCCGTCATGATCGTCGCGGTGGCCATTGTCACCGGTTTCAAGAAAGAGATCACCCAAAAAGTCACCGGGTTCGGTGCCCACATCCAGATCCTGAACCTCGACTCGAACCTCTCCTATGAAACAGCCCCCATCCCAGCCCAACTGGAAGGCATTGAAAGGCTTGGTGCCCTGGAAGGAGTGAAAAATGTTCAGCCCTTTGCGATCAAAGCAGGGATTATCAAAACCGGCGAAGAGATACACGGAGCCGTGCTGAAAGGGATCGATGGAAGTTTTGACTGGACCTTCATTGAGAACCATCTGACCGAGGGGGCGTTGTTCAGGGTGACAGACACGGCAAGAACCAATCATGTGGTACTCTCACAATCCACTGCCAGGCTCCTGAAACTGGGCATTGGCGACCGTTTTACCATGTATTTTATACAGGATCCCCCACGGGCAAGAACTTTCACCATCAGCGGAATATACAACACCAGCCTGGAAGAGTTTGACCGGCTTTACATATTTGCGGACATCAAACAGGTACAGAGGCTGAACAACTGGCGCAACGGCGAGGTAAGTGGTTATGAAGTGCTGATCAATGATCTGGAGGATATCACCGAAATGACCGCCGTGGTCAGGGAGCAGGTGGCTTTCGAATTTTTGGAGGACGGCAGTCGTCTGAGGGTAGAAAATACCTTGCAAACGAATACCCAGATATTTGACTGGCTGAAGCTACAGGATATGAACGTGGTGGTCCTGGTCATCCTGATGCTGGTGGTGGCTGGTTTCAACATGATCTCAGGATTGTTGATCCTGATCCTGGAAAGAACCAACATGATCGGTATACTGAAAGCCCTGGGCACCAAGAATGCCTCGGTGCGAAAGATATTTCTCTACCAGTCGGCCTATCTGACCCTGGTGGGCCTGATATGGGGAAACCTGTTCGGACTGGTCATCTGCCTGGCTCAGAAATACCTGAATATGATCCCGTTGGACCCAACTTCCTACTACCTGGATACGGTACCCATCAACCTGAATCCCTTCCACCTGCTGGCACTCAATGCCGGTACCATGGCCATCACCTTCCTCTTCCTCCTGTTTCCCTCCATGATCATAGCCAGGATATCGCCCGATAAAAGCATCCGATTCAACTAGGACCTGATGCCAAGCATGTCGCGAAAATGGTGGAAAGAGGCGTTCAAGCAAGCCCTGCCGGGCGAAGAGGAGGAACAAGAGCGGCGCGAGCGCCCAGCCGAAAGCGCGGGCGCCGCCCAAGAGCAAAACCAGCAG
>CBDTYO010000507.1:0-2774 GCA_965364615.1 uncultured Bacteroidia bacterium | reverse complement strand
AGTAAAACTGAATCCTGCATACAAAAGATTTCCTGCAGTCTCCACATTGAACCTCAGGTCCTGGAAGTTTTGATTCTTAAGCAGCTTTTGGTTGGACCAAACCAAAGAGTACCTGTTATTCACGATCAGGTGGGGCTCATAACTGTAAAAGAGGTATTTTCCTTCCAGCCAATCCTGGAAAGCCTGGGATTTGTAAGGCGTGAGGATGAGGCTGGCTTCCAGGGGATAGACCCGGTGCCTCAGGTTTTCACTTCCCCGCCAGTCATAACCGAAGGATGCATTGGCCAGGGTCCGGATATAATCGGGCCGCTTCTGGTAATTGTAAGAAAGTCGAATATTGGTCTGGGGATTGTATTTCCTGATGAACTGGGTGGTCTTAACAGGCAACAGGAACTTGGGTATTCGCAGACGGGCCTCAACCCCAAACTCCTGCATCAGACTGGGCCCGCTTTCGGAGGAATCGGCGGGTGCTGTTCCTTCTCTCAGGTTTTCAAGGGCACCTCTGAAAGAGAGATCGAATTGTTCCGATCCGCCGAAAAGGTTTCGGTGCCGGTAGCTTACATTGGCTGCTGCACCAATGTTCCCTCCCGAGTTGGTGCCCTCAACCTTGAGCGAATAGGATTGCCGCGTGGCCGGAACCACAAGCACCTCACAATCGAGCAGATTATCCTCAGAATCCACTTCCTTGAACCTGATATCAACCATCCTGAAAGCACTCAAAGAACTCAAATTCCGATAGGTCCGGTTCACGTCCGAGGCATCGTATACGGTACCGGGTATGATATAATTCTTCTGGGTAACCACCCCTGGACGAATATTGGGCTTGCCGGAATATACCAGGTTGATACTGTCGAAAACCAGGGTATCTCTCTCCGTTCCTCCTGCACTGCCCTCCTCCAGAGAGATGGGATCAAAATCGGTGCCCATGTATACATCCCTGATGGTATAGACCGGATGCGGAATGACCCTGCTTTCTCCCCTGCGGTTGGTGGAAGGGAAATTGCGTATTCCCAGGGTGATATCCACCTGGTGACTGCCCAGGGCACTGTCTACCTCATAGTAGACGAACTCACGGTTAAATGCATAGTAACCACTATCGCGCAATACGCTTTCAATCCGGATCCTCTCCTGCTGCAACACATCCACATCGAACAATTCCCCCCGCCTGAATTTGCTGGAAGTTGTATCGGCCAGGACCATGTGAGAAAGTGCAGCATCGTGGAAGAAATAAGTGATGTCACGGATGCGGTAAGGTCGGTGGGGAGTCACATGATAGACCACCTTGACTCTACTTTTTTTCCGATAGATCGTGGTATCGGAAACGTCTGCTTCGTAGAACCCTTTATTGCGCATGTGCAGGGCCAACTGCTCTGTGGATTGCCGCTTTAGGCCCTCATCATAGATGGAAGGGGGCTCGCCTATGCGCCTCAACCAGTTGTGGAATCCATTGTCCTTGTCCGGCGAGGACAGGTTGTATAAAGACAGGTAGAACCTCCAGAAAAGGATTTTCTTGTTGGGTTTCTGTTTGATAAATTCATTCAGTTCCCGCTTCTCAAAATCCCCGTCTTCTGCTTCAATCTTATAACTGTGCAGAAGGTACTCATCCTCCGGAACATATTTGGTCGCCCTGCAAGAGAAAAATAGTACCGAAATGCTGAAAAAAAACAGATATGGGATCCTTCGCCGCAATGTGGTATATTCAGATCGCTAAAATACAAATTTTAATGCACCCGAATATTTTTTCATCTTTGCATTTACAGAAGCCCCTCAGATGATTTCCACAGCCAGGTTAAAATTGCTCCGTTCCCTGCAGCACAAGAAGTACAGAGACCAGCATGGCCTTTTTCTGGTGGAAGGTGAAAAAATGGTCGGGGAGCTTTTGAGCCAAATACATCCCCCAAGATTCAAGGTAAAAGACCTATATGCTACCCCTGAATGGATCGGCCGGAATCAAAAAGAAATACCGGCAACAGACATCGAGGTGGTGGAAGCCACAAGGGCTGAGATACAAAAAATCAGTTCCCTGGTAAGTCCCCAGCCTGTATTGGCGCTGGTTGCCAAACCTGATTCCACTTTAGACTTCAGGGAACTGTTGCACACCCCGGTTCTTGCTTTTGAATCGATCCGGGATCCTGGGAACCTGGGCACGATCATTCGCACAGCCGACTGGTTTGGCCTGAAGCACATTATTTGCAGCCCTGATTCGACCGATGTGTTCAACCCAAAGGTGGTTCAATCCACCATGGGGGCCATTGTCAGGGTCGAGGTCCACTACCACGATCTGAATGCATTACTGGCATCCTCTCCCATGGAGGAGAAAGCCGTTTATGGAACCTTTTTGGACGGAGATAACATTTATGAGGCCAGCCTGTCGGATGCTCCCCTGATCCTTTTCGGAAACGAATCACATGGCCTATCAAACACGTATGATGCACACATTCACCGCAGGCTTTCCATCCCCTCATTTTCCCGGTCAGGAAAAGGGTCCGAATCCCTTAACGTAGCATCTTCGGTGGCGGTGATATGCTCTGAACTAAAAAGAAGGACTTACTCGAAGTGAAAATTGAGCATGATCAGGTAGCACCGGGCATATGAGATGGAGTTTGCAAATTCGGGATGCTCTATCCTCCCGTTGGGATCAATCATGTTGAAGAGCCCGACGGCAGCTTTGATCTCCGGGGCAAATTTAAAGTACCTCAGGTAAGTATCTATCCCGAAACCAAACTCAAGATAGACATCCCCCCTTCTGAACTTCACATATTCATTGGATTCGC